>NZ_MIBT01000104.1:0-4326 GCF_001829605.1 Sulfuricurvum sp. RIFCSPLOWO2_12_FULL_43_24
CGCTTTTACGGCGTACAAAACACTGTAGACATCATTGTACTCATCGTTGAAAAAAGGGCCTCGTACTCCGGATGGGAATTCACGGCTAATATCAGAAATCTTCTTACGAGCCTGATACCAGGATTCATCCAAATTTTTTCTGCCTATTCCCCCTTTGAAGCGCACCTCAATCGCCCCAAAACCTTGACGTGAGTACGATTTTACATAGTCAATATACTCCAGTTCTTGAAGTTTACGTTCAATACGGTTTAGCACCTGATTTTGAACTTCCTTGGCCGTTGCACCGGGCCATGCGACTACGATACTCATCGTCGGAACATTGAAATTTGGATCTTCCGAACGTCCGAGTTTGGTGAACGATACAATACCGGCAATCAAAACGGCGATAATCAAGAAAAGGACCATAGGACGATGTGTTACCGCCCATTCAGAGAGGTTAAAATCCTTCATACACTACCTCTGCTCTCAAGATTTCCGTCGGTTCGCTCGATAGGACGAATTTTCATAGCCCCGTCAAGCTTTTGCGCCCCTACCGTAACAATACGCACGCCCTCGTTCAAACCGCGAACGCGAACACTATCAGTACCATGGTTCAAAACATTCACTTTCACAAACGAGAGGGTATTTCCCGTACCATTTATGACCCACACACCGGGAGTGTCATTGGTTTTAACAAGTGCACTCAACGGGACATTCACCCCCTCATCGCTTGAGGGGAGAGATAATTGAAGCTGTGCCGTGCTCCCCAACGCCATACGATCCATCGTCGCTTTTGATTCAGACATCGGCTCATATCGGGCACGGTAGGTTCTCCCTTGCACGGAAGCGATCGGAGATAGCTCTCGAAGATGCAAAGATACCGATGTTTTAGGATCACTCCATGATTGTGCTGTTGCTTTATAGTGTTTGGCTTTACTCACCATATCTTCGGGCAAATCCACCACCACTTCGCGTTCACCCTCTTTCGCCAGTGACACAACACTTTGCCCCTCTGCAACGACTTGACCGACCTCCATACGTAATAATGTCACGACACCGTCATAAGGTGCAATAAGCGTTGCATAGGAGTGTCTGTTTTTGGCAAGTTCAAGCTGTTGGCGCGCTTGTTCTACACGTGTTTTAGCAGCGTCGGCACGAGATTTTTGACGCTCCGCATCCGCCACTCCCATCGCTCCATCACCTGCCAATCGCCCGAATCTCCCCTCATCCGAGCCCGCCTGATCCGCATCGATAACGGCAGCTTTGTATTGGGCATTGGCTATGCCCGTAGCGAGTTCGTAGTCCACACCATCCAGCTCGGCCAAAGGTTGACCGCGAATAACTCTATCCCCGACATTCACCAAGCGTTTTACCACTTTACCTCCGGTACGAAAACTTAGATCGCTCTCAAAGCGTGCGCTTACCGTTGCGGTCAACCATCGCTCTTCCATTCCGCCGGCTTGATGGATTGTCGAGACATATACAGGGGTAGGCGGTGCTTCGTGTTCAGCTTTTGGCTTGCTGCATCCACCAAGGGTTATGGCTCCGACAATAACGATATTGATAGGAATGATGTATTTAGTCATTTTATTCATTGGTAGATACCTTTATTGGATTTTTGTGTTGAGACGACCAGCCTCCCCCTAACGCTTTATAAAGCTGTACATCTGACAATAATCGTTGTAATTCATGCTCACTTAGCGCTATTTTATTGACCAAAACGCCTCGCTGCATATCGAGTAGCGGCAGCTTATCAATTTGCCCTTCACGATAAAGTGATTGCGTAGCTTTAAGAGCGTGAGATTCTCTACTCAGAGCGGCTTTGACCTTTTCACCGCGCTTGATCTCCTCAGATTGCACGACAAGAGTGTCTTCAACCTCTTTGAGTGCTGTTAAAACTGATTTCTGCCACGCGATTAGCGCTTCGCTCTCCTGAGCGTTTTGTGCATCTATCCCTGCTTGAATCCGTCCTGCATTGAAAATCGGCATGACAAAAGCCGCAGCAACGTTTGAAAATGGCACCGGGGCCAAATCAAGCCCGTTAATACCGAAGTCTTGACGACCGACAAGAGCATTAACAAAAAGCTTCGGCCATGTTTGCGATTGTGCCTCTTTTGAGCGCAATGACTCTGCACTGTAGTGTGATTCAGCGGCCATTAAATCCGGACGTCTCCGCAATAAATCACTCGGTTGGGAAACCCCTATGGTTTGTGATTCTGGCCAAATATATTGGCTTGCTTCTGCTACTGAAAAGCTTGATGGGTTCTCCCCTGCCAAAACAGCAATCTGACTTTGCAAGGTTGCAACCCATACCCGTAGCTGCGGTATCTGAGCATCCAGAGTATCGGCCTCTGCCTCCGCTCTATTCACATCAAACTGACTCGATTGCCCCTGCGCATAGCGTCTGGAAACGACATACGCACTCTCATGCTGTGTTGCCGCCAATGACTCTAGTAGTCTGAGCCGTTCTTGTACCGCGCGTAACGTAAAATAGTTGCGTGCGATTTCACTGCTGATCACCAGCTGTGCACCCACAACACCATACTCGGCAGCCATTGCATCGGATTCTGCCGCACTTTTTGCCGCACGCAGCCCTCCGCCGATGTCAATCTCCCAATCAATCCCCAAACCCATCCTGTAAGCTCGGATATCGGGCAATCCCTGTTTCACCGCCTGCGGAAATCCACTGCGAGATTTCGAAGCTGAGGCTTCAAGATTGATCGTCGGCAAAAGACGTGAGGCTTGAGCGTCTCGCATCGCATCCGCCGCAGTGATACGTGTCATTGCACTGCGTACGTCATGATTGTTTTTAAGAGCTTTTTCAATCAGTGCCGTTAAAACCGGATCGTTGAAACTCTTCCACCACGCTATCTCATCGGAGGCTATTTTTTCAGCTTCTGCATAATGATACGTTGTCGAAAGAGGGGTCTGTAGTTTCGCTAGACTCGCTTCCGGCGTCGCACAACCCGATAACAACAGTGCCGATAAAACCGATAGTTCTAGTACATGATTGCGCATAAAATGATTCCCCCTGATTTCACTTACTTGTTGATCATATTTAGAGCAAATCGCGGCGAAAGGCGACTGATCATTTTAAGTGCAGCGCTTTGTCCCGGTTTTATTTCCGATATGCCGCACTCAATTTTTTTGATCGCAATTTTGACGAGCTTCGATACGGACATGACGTTTATATTTTTTTGTTGATTGTCATAAGCATCGATCAACGGGGTTTGCGTAAATTGCGGAGCCACTTCAAAAACTTTTACGTCCGTATTTTTGAGTTGAAGTCGCAGCGAATCGGTAAAAGAGTGCAATGCGGCTTTGGTTGCACAGTACACAGGAGAATTCGCCAAAGGGACAAAGGCTAATGCGGAGGTAATATTGACAATGGCCGCTCTCTTTTGTCTCTTCAGAAGCGGCAAGAACTGTGTACTCATACGGATCGTTCCGATAAGATTGGTATCGATCTCTTGCGTGAGGTTGGTTAAATCACCCTCATCTTGCAAATCGATCTTTTTCATGACACCTGCATTGTTGATCAACACATTCAGTTCCGGAAACATTCTTGAGACCTGTGCATACAACGCTGTAATCTCTTGAGGATTAGCAATATCACATCGAAAGGTGTGGACATTTTTGAGCTCTTTCTTCGCAAGATCTAGTTTTTCCTGATCGCGACCCGTTATGATGAGTGTGTTTTCTTCGCACAATTGACGCGCGAACTCATAGCCGATACCGCTTGTACCACCCGTAATGAGGATAGTGTTGTTCTTCATTTTCATCTTTATTTCCTTCAGTAAGCTCTGTGTAATTTTACTTGCATGATGAAAGTATATTATTTTTGCTATAATTATGCAAGTAAAATTCACCAAGGATTTATGATGAAACGAAAAAGCTATGATGAAATGCCCTGTCCTGTCGCTCAATGTCTGGAACATATAGGTGAGTGGTGGAGTATGTTGATTATTCGAGATGCTTTTTTTGGGATGAAACGCTTTGACGAATACCAAAAAAGTTTGGGGATTGCCCCCAATATGTTGACGAGACGATTAAATGATCTAACTGAATCAGGAATACTGGAGAAACAAAAATATGGAGAAAGCGATAAACGCTATGAATACGTTTTAACGCAGCGCGGGATGGATTTGGCTCCGATACTTATTATGATGTTAAACTGGGGAAATCAACATTATCCTCCAAAAGGGGTCAAAGTCAATTTGGTCAATATCCATACCAATGAGATTGCCGAACCGATCGTAATCGATAAAAAGACAGGAGAAGAAATAACACTGGGTAGCTACCAAGTTAAAGTTTCCGAGGATTAAAGTCAAGAACTAAAATCTTGAC
>NZ_MIBT01000105.1:0-13132 GCF_001829605.1 Sulfuricurvum sp. RIFCSPLOWO2_12_FULL_43_24
CCTCGCTCAACCAATGCCTCGATATAGGTCATCGCGACAAACAAGAAAAAGAAGATCTCAGCGATTTCCAAAATCAGATGATCGACTTCGTGCTCAAACGGAGTTAAATCCGCCCCGACGCTCACATAATAAAGTCCGATCAGGACAAACATCAACGTTCCGGTAAAGAGTGCCGGTTTCGCTTTATCGATATGGTATTTCTCTTCAGCAGCGATAAAATAATACCCTATGACAAAAATACTAAGAAGTAGCCATCCAAAAGGGTGAAATACTAAGTCTATAGGCTGTTCCGTGATAACGGTAGTCATAATTTTGTTCCTTTTGTATTGGTTGAAAATTAAAAATCGTAGTTTATCGTAAAAAAAAGTCTTAACGCATTGATCAATCGATAATAAGCCGAGATACCTGCTGACTCATCACATCATTTTCAATGATAATATTGCTAATTCCTAGTTCGGCAATAATATTTTTTTCATGCTGTGTATGTACTTTGACAATAATTTTGGAGTTATCAACAAACTGCTCAATCGTTTGGCATACATGATAGAGTTTTGCCGGATTATCAATCGCGACAATAACGTATTTAGCCATATGAATATTGGCTTTTTTTAATACCTCTTTTTTAAGAGCATTACCGAAAATAGCAGGCTCTCCCATCTTTTGAATCTCGTGAAACGTGTTGATATTGTTTTCGATAGCGAGATAAAATTCACCTTTTTCTTTGAGTGCTGCGGCAACGTTGCGCCCAAACTCGCCGAATCCCAAAATAATCGTGTGATCTTTTAACTCATCCGAAAAGAGTTCATTTTCTATATTTTCATCCTCTTTTTTTATAAACATATCGGTAAGAGGGGTGAGATGTTTCAAGATAAGCGGAGTGATAATCATCGATAAAACGATCGTTGCGATCAATACTTGGCTGTAGGGTTGTGCGATCAGATCGTTTGAGCGTGCCAACTCCAAAATTGCCAGTGAAAACTCACCGATTTGTATGAGACTAAAAGCCGTCTTGAGCGTGACTCTTTTGCTTTCATCAATCTTAACAAGAGCGAAAATAATGATAAATTTCAGGACCATAACACCCATCAATATCGCCAAGATGAGAGGGAGTTGAAAAATCAGCAAGAAAAAATCTATCTGCATCCCTACGGTGATAAAAAAGATACCGAGCAATAAATCCCTAAAGGGGATCAAGTCGGCTTCCGCCTGATGTTTGTATTTCGTTTCGGCGATCAGCATACCTGCGATAAAAGCACCCAAAGAATAGGAAAAACCCAAAACATGCGCTAAATACGATGCACCAATCGCCAAAAACAAAACACTTCCTACAAAGAGTTCATCCGAGTTTGTTTTAAGGATTTGGGTTAAAAAAGGCTCCAGAATATGCTTTCCAAAAACCCACAAAAAGGCCAATAATATAACCGCACTTAGTACCATATCCTGCAATGCCAAAGAGATATTTGTGGAATTGCTGCTCATAAACCCGATAATAAGCAAAATAGGGATAACGGCGATATCCTGCATAATGAGAATCCCCAGCGATCTTTGCCCGTGTCGGCGGTTGATTTCACCACTTTCGTTTAAAAGTTTAAGGACAATAGCAGTTGAAGAGAGGGCAACAACAAGAGAGATAATAAAAGCAGAATTTTGCTCAATATGTAATCCGTAATAGGTAAGGAAAAAAACAAGAGAAGATGTGAGAAGTATTTGCAATGTTCCCGTGACAAATACTTCATACTTCATCCGCTTTAAATGAGCTACAGAAAATTCCAACCCGATAGTAAACATCAAAAACACAACCCCGAATTCGGCGATCTCTTTTAGATCATGATTACTGACCGCATCATGAAGATTAAAGATATACGCTATCGTCGTTCCCGTTATAATATAGCCGATAATGGTAGGCAGATGAATTTTACGAATAAAAATATTGATTAGGAGTGATAAGAGCAATGTTGTTACAATAATCGTTAACAAGCCAACCCCTCTCTTTTATTTTTCAGTTATTTTAACGTATTAGCATTAATGCCCGCCCATTACCTTTTCAATGTCAGAGGGTTTGTCGTGAATGCCGAAACGATCGATAATCGTTTGGGTCGCTTCATTGTGTCCGATCACTTCAACCTCTTTTCCCATATTACGCAGTTTTATCACTGCTTTATCGAGAGCATAAACGGCAGTAATGTCCCAAAAATGAGCACGTGTTACATCGATAATGACTCTTTTGACATCCTCTTTATAATCGAATGCATCGGCAAAACGATCGGCGGAATTAAAGAAAATCTGCCCGATAAATTTATAGATACGGGTACTGCTCGTCTCTTCGAAGTATTTCTCCCAGTACATAAAGTGGCTAATTTTATTGGCAAAAAACAGCGATGCCAGCAATACCCCTGTAAATACACCCAATGCCAGATTATGAGTTCCCACCACTACAAAGACGGTAGAGAGCATTACGATATTCGTTGAAAGCGGAAGTGTTTTTAGCCCTTTAATCGAGTCCCAGTTAAATGTCCCTATCGAGACCATAATCATCACGGCTACGAGTGCTGCCATCGGGATTATTTTAATCAAATCGGACATAAAGACGACCATAATGAGGAGCAATACCCCTGCGGTGAGGGTAGAGAGACGTCCTCGTCCCCCTGATTTGACGTTGATAACCGATTGACCGATCATTGCACAGCCTGCCATCCCCCCCATACATCCGCTGGCGATATTGGCGATCCCCTGCCCTTTGGCTTCGCGGTTTTTATCGCTGTCGGTATCGGTCATATCATCAATGATGGTTGCCGTCATAAACGACTCCAACAGCCCCACCGCCGCCAATGCCGCAGCGTAAGGGAAGATAATCGCCAACGTCTCAAAATTCATCGGAACATCGGGCCATAAAAAGATCGGCAATGTATCGGGGAGTGATCCCATATCGCCGACGGTACGGACATCAATCCCCATCGCAACCGTAACCGCAGTCAGCGTGATAATGGTGACTAACGGTGAGGGAATCAATTTTCCGATAGTAGGGATATAGGGGAAAAGATAGATAATCCCTAACCCCGCTGCTGTAAGGGCGTAAACGTGCCACGTCACATTCGTAAGCTCCGGCAGTTGAGCCATAAAAATCAAAATGGCCAATGCGTTTACAAATCCGATCACGACGGTTCGAGAAACGAAGCTCATAAGAACCCCGAGTTTCAAATACCCTGCAAGGATTTGTAATACACCCGTCAAAAGGGTCGCTGCCATCAGGTACTGCAAGCCGTACTCTTTGACGAGTGTCACCATAAGCAGTGCCATTGCCCCTGTAGCCGCTGAGATCATCCCGGAGCGACCACCGACGAACGCGATCACCGCTGCGATACAAAATGAGGCATAAAGTCCCACTTTTGGATCAACTCCGGCTATAATCGAAAAGGCTATGGCTTCGGGAATGAGGGCAAGAGCGACAACAATACCGGCGAGGATATCGCCTCGGATATTACCGAACCACTCTTGTCTTGGGGACATCAATAACATTGAAGCTCCTGTAATAATAGGGTTAACTGTGTTTATCTTTCTTCGCATAATCACGTAATGTGATGAAGAGACCCAAACAAAGAATTAGAGATTCATGAATATGAGGGGTAGATGAAGATTATAGACAGCAATGCGTAATTATGCCGAAAGAGTACTTTGACATGACTTTACAAAATTTTTCAAGAAGAGTGTTAAACGTCAGCTTTCTCCCGTATCCGAAAGATACGGGTAGCTTTAGAAGGTTATAAGGGACATCAACTATTTAAACAGTGCGATCATAACACCCGCAGCAACCGCAGAACCGATAACACCGGCAACATTCGGTCCCATTGCGTGCATCAGCAACATATTGCTAGGGTCGTCTTTCATCCCTTCTTTTTGAGAGACACGAGCCGCCATCGGAACCGCTGAAACCCCCGCAGAACCGATTAATGGATTAATTTTCTCTTCGCTGAATACGTTCATGAGTTTCGCCATCAAAACTCCAGCAGCCGTTCCGACGGAAAATGCCAAAAGACCAAGACCCAAAATAGCCAACGTATCGACAACCAAAAACTGCTCTGCCGCCAGTTTCGATCCTACGGCAAGACCTAAGAAAATGGTGACAATGTTGATCAATGCATGCTGCATCGTATCACTCAAACGATTGACAACGCCCGTCTCTTTAAAGAAGTTACCAAGTGCAAACGCACCGACCAACGGAGCCGCATCGGGAAGAATAAAAATAATCAGCATCAGTACAAGAATCGGGAAAAGGAGCTTTTCGAGTTTCGTAACGTGACGCAGTGTACGCATACGGATTTTTCGCTCTTCAGGAGTCGTCAATGCTCTCATAATAGGAGGTTGAATAATCGGAACCAATGCCATGTACGAATATGATGCAACGGCAATCGCACCTAAAAGCTCCGGAGCTAACGTCGAAGCGATAAAGATCGACGTCGGGCCGTCCGCTCCGCCGATGATACTGATAGCGGCAGATTGTTGCAACGTAAAATCAAAAATTGTTGTATATTGGCTGAGGGCATACGCACCGACGAGGGTTCCAAAAATACCGAACTGTGCCGCACCGCCCAAAAGAGCAAGTCTCGGGTTGGCGAGGAGCGGTCCGAAATCGGTCATTGCCCCTACCCCCATAAAAATCAGGAGAGGAAAAAGACCGTTGGCAATCCCCATATGATAGATGATACCGAGCAAGCCATCCGGCCCCGCCATGTTTGCGATTGGGACGTTGGCAAGTAACCCGCCGAATGCGATGGGTAGAAGCAATAACGGTTCAAACCCTTTGGCAATCGCCAGATAAAAGAGGACGAAAGTGACCAAAAACATAATCAGCCGTCCCCACGTTTGGTGGAAATCCGACATCGGTTCGCCATGAGAAGTCAAAACCCCTTTTTGAGGCTCTACAAGAGCACTGATTCCTGTCGTGTGATAGAAGTTAATCATCATTTCATTGAAACTCATCGGTTGATAGTTCTCTTCACGATAAGTTGATTTTTTAGGTGCCTCAGTTTCAGATGCGACCGTTGTTGCAGTTTCCACCGTAGTATCAGTTGCCGTAGGCTCTGAGGCCATGCTCGACAAAGAGAGACTTAATATCATTGCAAGAGAAAAGAATAATTTTTTCATTAAATTTTCCCCTCTCGTTCTAATTGATGATGATGCTGTAATGCACCTAAAATAGCAGCAATTTTTGCATTCTCATTATTTTTTTGGACCGGAGCTTTTGGTGCAGATGTGTGTGAATGTACTTTCGGTGCTTCCGGGAAATAACGAAGAAGCAGTTTTGACATCAGTTTAGTCATGTAAATCATAATAATAAGGAAGAGGTAAACCGTCCCCATCCCCAAAAACATGATTTTTATACTTTCGAAAAACATTAAAACTCCTTATATTTATATGGTGAATTATAACTAACGTTTTATTTTATAATATAGTGAACTCCGATCGATTCCGTTCTCTTCTGAGCACTCTCCACGATAGCTCTAGCCGTCAAAAGACGAAGTTTCAACAGCTTCCCGATTGGCTCACGCAACAGCGCTTCAATCTTCTCTTGTGCTTCTTGAAGCCCTTGCGGTGTCCGAACGATCGAAGCCTTCTCCCACATAATATGTCGAAGCTGATCTTTTTTCTCTTTATCCCCCGACATTTCCAGCGGTTCGTCTCCAATGTCAAACGTTTTAGTGCAATGTGAAAATGAATGTGAGAGGATTGAAAGGGCGACTTTTTGAGCGTATACCAGCCCTTCTAAAAGCGAATTGCTCGCCAAACGGTTTGCACCGTGGACTCCGGTCGAAGCGGCTTCACCCACAGCATAAAGCCCTTTGATCCCCGGCACATTCCCCTCTAAATCGGTTTTTATTCCCCCGATCGCGTAATGAAATGCCGGAGAGATAGGAACACGCTCTTTAGGCAAATGAAATCCCATATCGTTCAGTGATTTGTAAATGTTGGGAAACCGCTCTTTGAAATATTCGCTTTCAAAATCTTCGCACGAGAGATAAACCTGTTTCCCGCTCCGCTTTTTGTAATCGAAAATAGCGCGGCTGACAATATCGCGAGGAGCCAGTTCCCCGCGCGGGTCGTACTCGAACAAAAAGCGGTATCCGTTGTCATCTACGACATGAGCACCTTCCCCTCGGAGTGCTTCGGAGAGGAGCTGTTTACGTGCCCAATCATTCGCCACAAAAACCGTCGGATGAAACTGCATCATCTCCATCGATTCGAGTTCAATCTTCTTTTCGATACAAATTCCGTGAATGTCCCCACTGATGCTCGAAGCATTCGTATGGTATTCGTACAGCGATCCTACCCCGCCGCTGGCGATAATAACATTATCGGCCAAAATAATTTTTCGCTTCCCCTCAATCAGAACTTCCACTCCGCAGCATTGGGCGTTCTCAATCAACAAATCGATTACGGTAGCCTCGCTAAGCATCGGATGGGGGTTTTGATTCAACAAGAAAAAGTGTAAATATCTCCCCGTCGCATCCCCTCCGGCATGGAGAATCCGACTGCGCGAATGGGCCGCTTCTTTGGTGTACAGGAGATTTCCTTCTTCGTCTTTGTCAAACGAGAAACCCCGATCAATGAGATCATGAATAACGCTCTGAGAATTTTCACTCAGTATTCGAACTGCCTCTGCATCACACATCCCCGCACCCGCGTCCAGCGTATCTTGGATATGCAGTGCAATATCAGCATTATCGTACGCCGTGGTAACTCCCCCTTGGGCATAATAGGTGTTGCATTCCCACGGATACGATTTGTTGATCACCAAAACATTCAGCGTTTTTGGCAGACCTATCGCCGCGTATAAACCTGCAATTCCGGAACCGATAATGACTACATCATAACGCAACGGACGATTCCTTTGCCGGAGCCGGTTTTTCGTAATACGGGGGAGCTTTATAGCCGCATCCGCTCAAAAATAGTATGATGGCGACAATGACGCCCACTGCAAATATTTTTGACATCGTTCCCTCTTTTTTTAACTAAATGTTACACACTAAAATGAGCAAAGCCCATTGTCAGTTCTTTAATGACGGATGGTATAATAGCTTCAATAAATTATTGATTAAAGAGTTCAGCGATGGTCAATCAGATTCGCTCTTTGCCTCAGGTTGCAGGGATTTATCAGTATCTTGATGAAAAAGGTCGAATCCTCTACATCGGAAAAGCCAAAAACCTCTCCAAACGGGTCAAAAGCTATTTTAATCTTACCCCTGAACTTTCACCCAAAACATCGCTCTCCTTGCGTATCCAAAAAATGCTCTCTGAAACCGTGGGGCTTCACTATATTATCGTTGAAAACGAACACGACGCTCTGATTTTGGAAAACTCGCTTATTAAACAGCTCAAACCCAAATACAATATCCTCTTGCGTGATGACAAAACCTATCCCTATTTGTATGTCGATATGGAAGAACCCTACCCAAGATTCGAGCTTACCCGCAAAATTATCAAGGGCAAAGGGGTCCGCTACTTCGGCCCTTTTTCCATCGGGGCACGTGACATTCTCGACTCTTTGTACGAACTGCTTAAACTGGTACAGAAAAAAAGCTGTTTGAGAGGAAAAAAAGGGTGCCTCTTTTACCAGATGGAGCAATGCCTCGCTCCCTGCGAATTTCCAGTACCGCGTGAGAGCTATCTTCCGATGGTACAGCAGGGGATCGAATGGATTCAAAACAAACGGCGTCTCATCAAGCAACTCGAAGCGAAAATGGAGTTTTATTCCGAATCGCTCCGCTTTGAAGAAGCCCTGATACTAAGAGACCGGATTGAGCGGATTTCCAAAAGCGAAATCACCTCCCAAATAGATCTGGCCTCGACCGAAAACTACGACGTATTCGCCATAGCCGTGAACGAAACACGCGGCTGTATTCTCCGTCTTTTCATCCGCGAGGGGAAAGTGGCTTCCAGCACTCACGATTTCATCCCGGTTACCCCCTATTTCTCGCTGGATGAGGCGTACGAGCGGACACTGGTGGGGTTCTATGGCAGTGAAAAGCCCCCTATCATTGCCCCTATCCTGACAGCCCACCCGTTTGAATCGAGAGACTGGGTTCATGAACATCTAAGTGAACTTTTCGGTAAAAAAGCTCACTTAGAAACGCCTCAGCGAGGCGGGAAAAAAGAGCTGATCGATCTCGCCATTACTAATGCCCATGAGCTTCTGCGGACACCGCAACCTACCAATGAGGTACTCTTATCTCAGATTCAAGAACTCTTTGGACTCGACACCCTCCCCAATCGGATCGAAATATTTGATAACTCTCACCATGGAGGCGATGCCATAGTAGGAGCAATGGTCGTTTACGATAACGGCCATTTTGATAAAAAAGGGTATCGTACCTATCACTTACAAAGCCGCGATGAATACGGACAAATGTCCGAAATGCTCCGTCGCCGAATCGAAGGGTTCGAATCCAATCCTCCACCGGATTTATGGGTTTTGGATGGCGGTTCTACTCTACGGACTTTAGCGGTTGATCTACTGAATTCTCATGGTATTCATCTCGATGTCATCGCTATCAGCAAAGAGAAAATTGACGCAAAAGCCCATCGCTCCAAAGGGGCCGCTCATGATATCCTTCACACGGAGCATCAAATCTTACGGCTGGAGAGTTCTGATAAACGGCTTCAGTTTATCCAAATGCTTCGAGATGAAGCTCACCGTAGTGCCATTACCTTTCATAAAAAAGTTAAACTAAAACGTGACCAGCACTCTAAATTACTACTGGTTCATGGAATATCACAACCAAAAATTCATAAATTAATCGAGTATTTTGGAACGTATGAAGCCATCGCAAAAAGCGATTTTGAGACACTTTGTGACCTAATCGGGGAAAAAGATGCAAAAAATATCCAAAATTGTTACACAGAGAAGATCTCTAAGTAATCTTTTATGGAGTTTATGCCATATTCCAAGGATTGTGTTTTCAGCAGTTTTTTAGCTAAGGGGTCAAATGATGGGAAAACCTATTCCAATCGATGAAGAGTATCTTTTTGACGGGCGCGCTATTGTTAGCGAAACAGACTTGCATGGTGTGATCACTTTTGCAAACCGAAAATTTTGTGAAATCTCCGGCTACAGCGTCGATGAGCTCATTGGTCAACCGCATAACATCATCCGTCATCCGGATATGCCCAAAGCGGCGTTTGCACTTATGTGGAAAACAGTTCAGTCCGGGACACTTTGGCACGGATTGGTCAAGAACCTCCGCAAAGACGGCCGCTATTATTGGGTTGATACGGAAGTAACCCCAACCTATGATGAGAACGGGAAGCTCAAAGGGTATATGGCAGCCCGAAAACCGGCATCTCGAAAAAATATTGAAGAGACGGCTGCGTTGTACCGAAAAATGATCGAACAAGAACAATAAGGGGAAATGAGTGCTATTTTATAATCATAAACACGAATTTATAGGAATCGATGAAGATGGGCTCAAGCTTTTAAATTATGCAACCCTCGACGATCTGTTAGAAGTATGTGAAGATGTCGCCGATCTTTTTGCAAAAGAGCCGGGGTATATCCACAACTTCAAAAGCTTTGGCTGGATCGACTTTCTTCTCCATGCCGATTCGGATGCCAGATCAGCTATCGTTCACGCACATGGGAAAACATTTTCATGTACATTGAGTGTCCATAACTTTTTCCTGTGTGCAGAACCCGGGCAAAATGGCTATATGATTGATATGACCCATATTCAGTCCATTAGCGGCGATGAGATCAAACCCCATACCATCACCCCTAAAGCTCAGCCGGAATTCAAGTCTGCCCCTGTCGAAACGCCTGCACCTTTTGCTCCAAGTACCAATATTCTCCCCGATTATGGACATATCACCCCTACAACACTGACTGAACCCGGAACCTTGGATATTCCTGCAACCATCGATGATTCAGAACCGCTTGGTGAGCCTGCAGAGGATTTGTATGCCAAACTTTCCCTCCCGCTGAATGAAGAAGAACTGCACGAAGAGCTTCCACCAGCAGCGCCTGTCGTTGAAGAACGTGTAGAGCGTCCGATGCTCGGTGATGTTTATTACAGCACTGCAGAAAAAGGGTTTTTGGAAACGCTTAAAGTCGATAAATCATACCGCTTTGACCCAAATGTTGCAGCGCATGAGCTTGGCCTTCCGGTCGATTTGATCCAAGAATTTATCGGTGATTTTATTCAACAATCTTACGAGTTTAAAACCGAACTTTTTGATGCGGTCCACAAAGGGGATAGCAATAATATCAAGATTCTTTCCCATAAGCTCAAAGGGGTTGCAGCCAATCTTCGTATTGAAGATGCTTTTGAAACCCTCAGCATTATCAATACCGCTAATGACCCGATCGAAATCGAAGCAAATCTCAAATATTTCTACACGATTATTGCAAAACTCGAGGGGAAAGAGCCGCCTAAAGAGGCAGAAAATATCCCGTTCTTTAAACCGGAAACAGCAGAAGAACCCGCCTCAGACCTGAAGGTATCCGTTCCTGCCGATGCGATGGAAGAAGATGATATCTATAGTTTCATGCTTAAAGACGATGCCCCTGCTCCCACCGAAAAGACCAAGGAAGTAATCGCCGATTCTACCGATGATGAAAATTTCCTTAAACCCCTTAGCAATGAACCTTTCGAAGATACATTAAGCATCAACCTTGATGATTCGGATGAAACAACTACGGCCGCTGAATATCCGACTCCCCCTTTGCATTATGATAAAATATTCATTTCAGGGCAGCTGGGCATTGAGCATGATTTCTTTGATGAGCTGATTGATGAGTACAAGCATGATGCCCTTACATCAGGAAAAGCAATTACCGCAGCAATTGGGGCATTTGATACCCATGCTTGGAAAAAAACTGCTTCTCAACTCAAGGGGATAAGCGATAATTTACGTTTAAGCGAAATTTCCGATGAGTTGGCGATCTTGTCTCAAACCAATGATGCTCAAGAAGCCAATAAAGCTTCCAAACGACTCAATAGCTTTATCGAACAACTATAAATTTATAGGAGAACCAATGCAATTAGGACTTAGAAATCGACTTCGCCTTATCAGTCTCTTGCCAATTCTGATACTTTTCACCCTTGCGAGCTACTATGTTTATAACGCGTATGTCAGCTATAAAGGGGCCGGACAGCTCCAAGTGAGACTTGAGGGTAATAAACAACTCAATGATCTTATCAACAACCTCTCGCGTGAACGTGGTATGACGGTTATGTATATGGGTAACGCTTCAGCTGCCACCCTCAAATCGCTCCACGCGCAACGTACCATTGTTGATCAAAAAGTAATCGATTACCAAAAACATCTTGCTACGCTTGCTCGCACCAATGCACAAGAAGCTGCCAAGGCCAATGATCTGTCGAAACTCATCATCACGCTTCATAAAGAGATTGTGCAATCTCGACCAATTGTTGATAGCGGCACCGCTGATTTTAATAAAATTTTTACCGATCTTTACGGCAACTCGGAAGAGAAGCTAATTAATGAACTCGCAGACCTTGCAACGCTCCATTTTGATGAAGAGGTCAACTCCCTCTCTTCAAGCTATCTCTCGCTGGTACGCGCAAACGAATACAGCAGTATCGAACGTGACTATATCACCTACGTTCTCTCTCGTGCAACGCCGCTTGCCGAAGATGAGCTAAATAAATGGATTTCTCTGATCGCCAAAGCCGATACTTTTAATCTAGAAGGTATCAGCAATAAAGCGATTCAAACCACGTTGAAAGAATCTCTGTTTAACGAAGACAACACCGAGCTTTACCTTGATATTACGACTGAGCGAACCGGTATTTTGCAAGCGGCTACTACCGGTGTTTATGAAACACAATCGGGTATCTGGTTTGCAATGATTTCAGAAAAAATCGACGCGATCAATGAAGCTGAACAAGTTTTGATCGAAGCGATGGACCAACGTGCCCTCGTCGTTCAAGAGCAAGCGGTTCAAATTCTGGTTATTGCAATCGGTGTTTGGATTTTAGGGGTATTGGTAGCCATTCTAGGCTATCTCTTCTCTGCTGAGATCACTACCAACATCAAAAATCTCGAATCGGTTTTGAAACGGGTTGCGGAAGACACCCATGATAATGAGGCAGAAGCACTCAGTCATTCGATTAATCTTGATACGACTGCCGGAACGGCGCAGGCGTACGCCCTTTTGGAACGTATCATTGAACAAACGCTCAATGACAAACAATATGCGATGGAAGCATCCGAAGCCAAATCAATGTTCTTGGCGAATATGTCCCATGAAATCCGTACTCCGCTTAACGGTATCGTCGGATTTACCGAACTTCTCAAAGATACGGAACTCCATGATGAACAGCGCGAATTTATTGACATCATCGAAAAAAGTTCAGAAAATCTTCTCGAAATTATCAATAACATCCTTGACCTCTCAAAAATTGAGAGTAATAAACTTGAAATCGAAGAGATCGTCT
Organism: Sulfuricurvum sp. RIFCSPLOWO2_12_FULL_43_24; assembly: GCF_001829605.1. NCBI lineage: Bacteria > Pseudomonadati > Campylobacterota > Epsilonproteobacteria > Campylobacterales > Sulfurimonadaceae > Sulfuricurvum > Sulfuricurvum sp. RIFCSPLOWO2_12_FULL_43_24. The sequence goes on from NZ_MIBT01000105.1 coordinate 12,453, forward strand.
TTAATCCGATGGACGAGTTCGAGAGTGCCGTTGAAGTATACGGTGTTCGTGCTTCTGAAAAACATATCGACCTTGCTTGTTATGTTGATCCAAGCCTTGAGCGTCCGCTCAAAGGGGATCCGACTAAAATCAAAGAGGTTATTATCAACCTCCTCAGCAATGCCGTCAAATTTACCAATAGCGGTGGGGCGATCAGTGTCGATATCCGCCGCGTAGAGTGTGAAACCCTTAACCGTGCACGTATCCGTTTCGAAGTCAAAGATAACGGGATTGGGGTTACCAGTGAACAACGTTCACGCATTTTCGAAGCGTTTTCTCAAGCAGATACATCCATTACCCGTAAATACGGCGGGACCGGTCTTGGTCTTACCATCTCGAGCCGCTTTGTTGAACTTATGGGATCACAACTCGATCTTGAAAGTGAACCGGGCAATGGAACAACCTTCTTCTTTACCTTAGAGTTTGAAGAGATTGAAACCCTTAATGAACCGCTTAAAGGATCATTTTCCAATATCAATGCGGTCATCTTGGAGAGCCACAGCAAGAAAAAACTCCAAAATACTTACCTCAAAGAATATTTGGACTACTTCGGTGTCAGCTATACCACTTTCCATGAATTGGATGAACTTAAAATGTTGGAGCGTCAGGTCAATTATGACCTCCTCTTTATTGACAACGAT
>NZ_MIBT01000106.1:0-3353 GCF_001829605.1 Sulfuricurvum sp. RIFCSPLOWO2_12_FULL_43_24
CACCCGACATCGCTCCATCCGATATCACTTTTTACTACACGGACAAGCGAACTTTTTTCCATAATGGCATAATCAATGCTGTTTTCCGGAATTGAGAGCATGTCTTCGCGATGGATACGGATGATATCACGTGTTATTGCATGGTTAAACGCATGTTTAGAAGCGGAATAAATTGTTGGAGCGTATTTTTCTAACTCTTGTAAAAAAATACCTGCTTTGAAACAAAACATGCCACTGTTCCAATAGTAGTTTCCTGCATGGAGATACTCTTCTGCCTTTTGTAAATTAGGTTTTTCATGAAATGCAAGAACATTTTCAGACTCAGATTCAATATACCCGAAACCGGTTTCGGGAAATGTCGGCGTGATACCGAAGGTGACGAGGTTGTTTTCATGTGCAAGCTGTTCTGCTCGTCTAAGAATATGTTGGTAGGCTTCTAGGTCTTTGATTAGATGATCAGATGGTGTCACCAGAACAATTGTCTCAGGTTCCAGTGCCATACATGCCAATGCAATTGCAGGAGCAGTGTTGCGTCCAACCGGTTCAAGCAGATAGCTGCTATGATCGTTTTGAATCTCTTCAAGCTGATCAAGTGCCAAGAAGTATTGTTCCGTATTGGAAACGATTAGCTGAGATGAACATACTGTTTGATTGCGCTCTACAGTCAGCTGGAAAAGGGATTTCCCACCGAACAGTTTGACAAACTGTTTGGGCATCAGAGTCCGGCTGATCGGCCACAACCGCGTACCGCTGCCGCCGCAGAGAATGATGTTGGTCATATAAAATACCCTTGTTCATTTTAAAAAATCATATATTTATTATTAATCAATAACACTTCATGTTAATTGAGAATAATATCCATAAAGATTTTAAAGTAGGATTATCTTGTTATAATTTCAGCAATATAAATGAGGAGAGTTTTTGTTTAACGTGATAATGTACCATCATATCAACAGTGATGACCTCCCTCTTTCCAATTCTGATAGTATGCTAGAAGCGCATTTGCGTCTGATTTCTACACGTTTTACGACGGCGTTTCCCGGTGAATCAATCACTTCAGAATCTATCTGCCTGACATTCGATGATGCGTATTATGATTTTTACCATTATGTGTTTCCGTTACTAAAAAAATACAATCTCAAAGCACTTCTTGCTGTCCCATCCGCCTTTATTTTAAGCGATACAGATGTTATGTCAGAGCATCGATTATCGCTCAAACATCATGAAATTTATGAAGCGGATAATTATAAAACTTATGCTCCGTTTTGTACTTATACTGAACTCAAAGAGATGGTACAAAGTGGTCATGTGATGGTAGCTTCGCATTCGATGAATCATGTAAACCTGAGTGAAGAGGGTGTAGATTTAGATCAGGAGATTTTCGGTTCAAAAGTTGCCCTCGAAGAGAACCTCGGGTTTCGGGTTGATTCATTTGTTTTGCCGTATGGTAAATACAACGATGCGGCAGTTGCATTAGCAAGCGAATATTACCCTTATGTATTTCGAATCGGCAATGCTCTAAACCCCTCTTGGAATGGGATAGGCGGGCTAATCTACCGGATTAAAGGGGATGGACTTAAGACACCCGAAGAACTTTTTAAACCTATGAAACAGTTAGGATTTTGGTTTAAAACGATGATTAAAACACTAAAAGGGTCACGATGAACGTATCGGCGGTGATGATCGTCAAAAACGGAGCGCGGACGATCCGCAAATCGTTGGAGAGTTTGAGAGAGTTTGATGACGTCATTGTTTATGATAACGGCTCTAGCGATGGAACCCAAGCCATCGCATCTGAATTTCCAAACGTTCGATTGATCGAAGGGAATTTTGACGGATTCGGGACAACCAAAAACCGCGCGGCAGGTTATGCCAACCATGATTGGGTATTGATTATCGACAGTGATGAGGTGGTGGATGAGGAACTGTTACACGCACTTAAAACCCAAATCCTCGATCCGAATGTTATCTATATCGTGAACTTTCTCGCCTATTACAAAGATATCCCAATTCGTCACTGCGGCTGGAACAACCAAAAAATCCGCCGTCTCTATAATAAAACGGTGACTAAATTTAATGATAATTTTGTTCACGAAAATATCATCGATGAGGGGATGAAAAAACTTCCCATCGGCGGAAATATGAAGCACTACAGTTACATGAGTATCTCTGATTTTATTGTGAAACTCGATCGCTATTCAACCCTTTTCGCAACCGATAATGTCGGGAAAAAATACTCATCCCCTTCAAAAGCGTTTTTCAACGGACTTTATTCGTTTTTCCGTACTTATGTTCTCAAGAGAGGATTTTTAGATGGGTATGCGGGGCTGATCATCGCGTTTTCCCATATGGCGACCAATTTTTACAAATACATCAAGCTCTATGAGATAAATCTGGAACAAAAAAAATAATTTAACACTACAAGATAGACTTATTTAGCCCATTTGTTTTTTTCTAAGAGTTTTGCTTCTGCTACATCAACGGCGAAAAGTTCTTTTTGAAGTTTTTGAGTCCCCTCTTGAGTCGCATTGCTTTCAACGATCGTTTTAAAATTGTATTTGATGTATCCTTCTTTTCCGATGTAACCGATCAAATCACCGGCATAAAAATAGACAAACCGTTTTTTGACCGATGTATCAAAGAGGGAGTTCCCCATGACTGTATACGGTTGCTTAAATCCTAAGAGATCTAGTACGGTTGGAAAAATATCGTTTTGTGATCCTAGGGTATTAATTACGTTAGGTTTAAAAATTTTAGGTGCATAAATAATAAGTGGAATTCTATTGTGATCAATAGAAGCTAAAGGCTTATCATTGGGACGTAATTGTTTTCCGATAGGACATAATGCATCTCCTGAACCGTGATCAGCAGTAAAAATAAAGATAGTATTGTCAAACCAAGGCTCTTTTTTAACACCTTCAATAAACCGTTCGATTGAATGATCAGCATAAATGAATGCATTTAATGAACCGTTGTAGTTTCGTAAATCATGGGGATATCGCTCATATTTTTTAGAGGGAAGATGAAAATCACTATGGTTGGTTGAACTGAAGGCAAATCCGATAAACGGTTTTTTAGCAGCGTTGAGTTTTTGATGTAAAAAATCAAATAAATTATGATCATAGGTTCCGGTATTCGGATGTCTGCCTGGTTCAACCTTTTCTACGTTGGGCATATCTTCTGCCCCGTAATATTCGTCGAAGCCGGCAAGATAACTTACGGAATCAACACGATATGAACGACGATTTCCACCCTGCATTGCTATGGTTTGATATCCATTTGCTTTTGCAATCTGTCCAAGATAGCTTAAGCGTGAAAGTTCAAGTCCATCTCCGAGATAGGGGAACCCGGAA
>NZ_MIBT01000107.1:0-12975 GCF_001829605.1 Sulfuricurvum sp. RIFCSPLOWO2_12_FULL_43_24
TAGACCACTTTGATTCGGTCATGCCGTTTGAGTATCGCTGTAAAATCGGGATAATACGCGCTTATCTCCTCCGCAATAACTTCTCCGTCGGTGACAAGGATACGAGGGTTAATGAGTTCCAGCAGACCACTCTCGGTTTTAATAATAATGGCACAAGCAGGCACTGCGATTTGGATCGCTGTAATGGCATCAAGTTGATAATGCTCCATCGTATCGCGCATATTTTCTAAAAGTTTAAACAACTCATCATCAAATTTCCGAACATCGGCAGAGACATACTTAATCCGCTCATCAGGGTAGGTGATCAATTCTTTAATCATTTTGGAAAATCTTTCGTAGGAGGTAGAGCCCCCTAAAGGGGCTTTTAATTAGTGGCTTTTGCGAACAACGATCAACATTTTGATGTTGATCATAATAAAGCGGATAAACTGCCAAATTTTGCATGTACGCATTTTGATAACAAAATTTGTCGGTACCATTGTGGTAAAGTTTGCATCGTACGGTTTTACGTATTTTTCAATCTCATTCATAGTTTTTTTCTCCTTTTACTTATTCAGGGATCATTGTCCAGCCCGGATTGAGCTTGGCTTTATAGATAAACATGTGGTGAAGGATGTGTTTGATCCAGTGACCTGCAAGTCCGATTTCACCGAATGTATAATCCAAATCACGTCCGAGACCCGGATATTTTTCGAAGTCAGGAACAACCGGATAAACGGTCAACGCCGCAGCGGTACCGTCAAATAGACCTTTACCTGCTGATGCAACACACGCCGCACCCATTTCTGCCATTGATGCTTCATGCAAGTGTGCATCCGGCCCTTTTTTGATCAAATCACACACGCTGTGTGCAACCGCTTTCCCGATAATACCGCTTGGCATACCTGTACGCGGAGGCGTTGGGAAAATTTGAGTACCGTTTGGTGAAGTCATCGGTTTAGAGATCGGATGCGGAGGAGCAAACGCGATACCTGCAGCGAAGAGATTTTTGTACGTTGGATTTTGATACGTACGAGGCCAGTCAGACGCTTTCCAGTTCTCGTAAGCACCTGCATCGTATTTTGCATCAACTTTCATGAAGCCATTCGGTGCAAATACGGTAGCCGTGATATCTTCACCCGCTTTGTCGTAGGCTTTAAGACCGACACCGGCAAACGGTGGAATCAACATTGCGAAATCGAATGTCTCTTCGCCCATTGAACCATCAAGAAGTTCATACGAAACTTTCCCTTTTTCAACTTTGTTAACGTGAGCACCGATCAACCATTTGACACCGCGCTCAGAATACAAAGACTCTGCAAAAAGACGTGAAGAAGCCGCGTAACCGCCGCGTTTCATGTGCAATCCGCCGATACCGAAGTCACCGAGGAACGATTCGTTAGAGATCCATTGGATATCGGCCAAATCACGGACACCCGCTTTGCGAAGTTCATGTTCGATGTTGAAGATATACTCGAACGCCGCACCTTGACACGTACACATACCGTGACCTGTTCCGATGAGGAATTTTTGGCGCTCCCCTTTTTTCATTTTTTCGATAGATTTTGCAAACTCATGCGCTGCATGGTCAGCATGATCGGCTGTACAAACGGAAACTGTAAATTCACCTAAACCATTAGCATCGCCAAGACCCGGAGTAGCGGCAAAGTTAAGTTTTGGACCCGTAGCATTGATAAGGTAATCATACGTTACATCTTCACTTTGTCCCGCTTTGCCTTGACCGGTATATTCAATCGTTACAAACGGTTTGTCGCTGCTTGCATTCCCTTCGGGATTCAAACTTACCGCTTTCGCTTGTTTGTACGTAATCCCTGCTTTTTGGTATACAGGAGCGAGATCAAAGGTAACCTCTTCTTTTGTCATTTGACCGACACCCACCCAAATATTTGAGGGGATCCAGTTCCATTTTGAATTAGGGGTAACAACCACTACTTCATGATCTTTACCAAGCCAATCTGCCGCAAAGGTTGCGGCTGTGTGTCCAGCGACTCCGCCGCCTAGAACAACTACTCTTGCCATATCTTCTCCTTCGAATAAATTCCATAAAAGCTGATTATAATACCATAACATCACAATTGTATCACATCCTTAAAATAAGCCTTGTAATTTAGACTATATTTATTCCAAAAGCAGACAGTGTTACTTTTTTTCACAACATTTGTATTCCATATTGATAAACGACAAAGAAAAATAAAAAAAAATTATGACGAATAAAACATTTATCTATATTGACTTTCAACGCCATTGCTATTATAATTTTCATAATATAGTTAAAAAGAATAATTATTATTTGTGTAATTTGAAAGGATGGCAAAGTGCAAAAAGTTCTCATTATAGGCGGAGGAATTGCCGGAGTCGAAGCGGCAATTTACTACCGTAAAGAGGGTTTCAAGGTTGAACTGATCAGTGAGCGCAGTTATGTTTTTATCTACCCCATAGCGATCTGGATTCCGGTCAGAACGGCCCAATTTGATGATGTCGCATTCTCACTCGATCAAATCGCAGCGCGCCACGGCTTCACCCTCAATATCGACCAAGTAATCTCCATCAATGCCTCTGAAAAAACCGTTACACTCAAAACGGGTGGTATTCGCCAGACCGATCATCTCGTCATCGCAACGGGTGCGGCCAAAATGAAGCACGAAGGGTTGGAACATACCCTCTCGATCTGCGGAGCACCGGAGCAATCGATCATGCTCAGAGAAAAAATCGATGCCCTGATTGAGCGTGGGAGCGGAAAAATTGCATTCGGTTTCGGCGGTAACCCTAATGATACCAGCAGTGTTCGCGGTGGGCCTGCGTTCGAGCTTTTTTTCAATCTCCATCATCATCTCAACAAACTCGGTATCCGCGAGAACTATGAAATGACCTTTTTTGCTCCGATGCCTGAACCGGGTGCACGAATGGGGGATAAAGCCTTATCTATGCTAAAAAGGATGTTTGAGAAAAACCGCTTTGCGACCCGTTTTGGCAAAAAGATCAAACGTTTTGAATCCGATGGCGTTATTTTTGAAGACGACAGCCGCTTAGAGGCGGATTTGATCATGTTTATCCCTGCCGGGAATGGATCCGCATTAATCAAAGAATCTGACCTTCCCCTAAACAATGCCGGATTTATCCGAATCAATGATTATTGTGAAGTCGAAGGGGTTGAGGGATGGTACGCCATCGGTGACGCGAGCGCACTTGAGGGACCGGATTGGAGAGCCAAACAAGGGCATACGGCCGAAGTGATGGCACGCAATGTGGCTCATAACAGTGCCATAACACAGGGATTAAAAGCTGGAACCAAAAAAACCTACCAAGACCACCTCAACATCCTCTGCGTTATGGATATGGGCAACGGCGCCGGATTTGTCTATCGAAACGATAAAAAAGCACTCCTCCTCCCGATGCCGATTATCGGTCACTGGCTCAAAATCGGCTGGGGATGGTATTACAAAATGTCTAAAATGAACTATTTCCCCCGCATTCGTGGGATGTAATTTACCCTTCTAAAATCTTTGAAATAATCTCATAAACATTATTGGAAAGATCAGAATGATTTTTGATCCGTTCCAAGTCTCCCCCCATTTTGGCTTTTTGCAATGTTGAAAGTTTCCCGTAATTTTTAAATGCTCCCGCCAAGCCCGAAGCGATTTGAGGATTGAGAGCATCGATCTCAATGACTTTATCGGCGACAAAAGCAAACCCTTCTCCGCTCTCATCATAAAACGCAACCGGATTTCGGGCAAATGAGCCGATCAAAGAGCGAACCAAATTCGGTACTTTCCTATCGTATGCACTATCTTCTTGCAGGGCAATGACCCTCTCGAGTGTCCCCTCACGTCTCGAAGATGCGCGTACCGCAAAGTATTTGTTCATCACCAGTGTTTGATCGCTATAGCGCGTATAAAAATCTTCCAATGCCCCTTGCGCTAATTCGGGAGCATAATTTTCTAACAAATCGAGTGCCGCTAAACGCTCACTCATCGAGAGTGCTTCATCGTAATGTGCTTGACACAAACGGCTGATCGATTCATCCCGCAAACTCATTAAAATCCCAAGAAGTCGATTTTTAAGGGAACGTTTCCCAATACTTAGACCATCGATATCCGTATTTGAGGGTGTGTACAACGCGCTAATAGACTCTTGGAGTTCATTAAAATACCGAGCGGCCAATACCTGCTTGAGTCTCTCTTGAGCATTGACAATCGCTGCAACGTCGATCGTCTCTTGGCGCTGCATCAATGTCGTAACGCTAGGGAGTTCTAACGCCTGCGATTTGAACATCGGATCCATCGATTCATCCCGCAATAAAGCCCCGTAACTCTCGATATAACGTTCATTGGCCTCTGAACCGTTCATCATCGCTTCTAACGTTTCAATCCCAAACAGATGTGACGCTTCATAACGGACAAACCCGTCCCGATCATGCGCCATTAAAAACGGATAATCGAGTTCATCGCACTCAATAATGACCGGAGCACTAAAGTGGCGGTTAAGCGAGAGCTTCGGAGCTGAGGAGATCGCGCTAAATGTGACTTCCGTGATCTCATCGGTTATCCACAGCGTAGCAGCGTTAAGGAAAATAATATCCGAAGGTATCAGATCAAATTCCACTCCTTCCTCAGACAAGAGTGCGATGTTGAGCGGTAACGCATACGGAAGCTGTTCTTGGTTCTGTGTGTTTTTCGGGATATTTTGAACGATTCGTAATACGAGTTCTGCGGCATCCGAAGAGTACTCGCTTGAAATACGCAACGTCGGAGTACGCTCTTGCGAATACCATCGTTTAAACTGGGTCAAATCAACAGGGCTTTCACTCTGCATTGCCCATAAAAATTCTTCCGTTCCTACCGCTTCTCCGTCAAACGTATCGAAATAAAGATCCATCGCGCGGCGGAATCGCTCACGCCCCAGCACGGTGTGCATCATCCGAATCACTTCGGCCCCTTTTTCATAGACGGTGGCCGTGTAAAAGTTGTTGATCTCCATATAATGATCCGGCTTGATCGGGTGGGCAGTCGGGCCGGCATCTTCAACAAACTGCCGCTCACGCAATGCTCGCACATCGTCCAAACGCTGTGTCAGAGGGGAATTCATATCGGCACTAAACGATTGATCCCGAAAGACGGTCAACCCCTCTTTTAGGGTCAATTCGAACCAGTTACGGCACGTGATCCGGTTTCCTGTCCAGTTGTGAAAATACTCATGGGCGATAACGCTCTCAATCCCTAAAAAGTCGGTGTCCGTTGCGCTCATTTCATCCGCAAGTACGTAATGGGAATTAAAGACATTCAACCCTTTATTCTCCATTGCCCCCATGTTGAAACTGTCCACTGCAACGATGTTGTACACTTCCAGATCGTATTCGCGTCCGTAGGTAACTTCATCCCACTCCATTGATTTTTTCAAGCTGCGCATCGCGTGATGACATTTATCTTCATTACCTATATCGCAATAGATGGCTAAATCGACTTTTTTTCCGCTCATCGTTGTAAAGGTATCGGTAATTGAACCTAAATCTCCCACTACCAGGGCAAAAAGATAGCACGGTTTTGGAATAGGGTCTTCCCAAAGCGCCAAATGTTTACCATTATCCAACATCGCCGTTCCGCGAAGATTACCGTTGCTTAACAACACCGGACAACGCTCTTTGGAAGCGATAATTTTGGTCGTAAAGCGGGTCATCACATCCGGACGGTCGATAAAATAGGTGATGCGACGAAATCCTTCTGGCTCATTTTGGGTACACCAGATATCGCCGGAACGATACAGCCCTTCGAGTTCCGTATTCTCATCGGGATAAATACGGTTGATAATACGGATACGGGCGCTATCACAATCCAGCGGAAGGATAAGTGCACTCTCTTCAAGTGTGTACATCGTCGCTTCCAATAATTCATCATTCACCCAAATGAGTTCCAAATCCAGTTTTTCCCCATCAAGCCGAAGTTCTTTAGCTTCAGGATGAAGTCGACGAATTTCCATAATATTCTCAACACGCGTAGAGGATTCTTCAATAATAAATTCTAGGCTGCATGTCTCAACGGTGTAATCGCTAGGACGATAATCCTTATAATAAATGGTGTTATGTTCGTTCATCATAATTCTCTTTATTGCTTTTTTGAAATAATACTCAAAATACGCTACACTTAAGACATTAAAATATAAAGCAACAATGATGCACAATAATCTTTATCTCGCACGTCAGCCTATTTTAACCCGTGCAGAGAGCATTATCGGATACGAGTTTTTTTATCGTAATAGTTATGGTGAATGTGTCATTGATGATCCCAGACACGCTACCGCATCGGTACTGGTGAATTTGCTCAATCAAATCGGCACCTCCTCCGCTTTTGGAGAAACCTTGGCGTTTATCAATACGGACGGCCCTCTGCTGCTTACCGATATTCTCCGCACCCTCCCCAAAGAGAAATTTGTCTTCGAACTCTCAGCATCCATGAAAATCAATGCCCGCATCCATGAAGCAATCCGTTACTATCATGCTTTAGGGTATCGGTTCGCATTAGACAATGCATCTTTTAATCCACACTACATCGAGGCCTTCTCCCCCCTCTTTCCGTACATGGAATTTGCCAAATTTGACGTTACCCAAACCGATATCGAACAATTCTCCCATGCCCCAAATCCCTATGGCCAAATGAAACTCATTGCTCAAAAGGTTGAGTTTTATGAGATGGCAGAAGCGTACGAGCAACTGGGCTTTGAGTATTTTCAAGGGTTCTATTTTGCCCATACGCACGTCATTACCCAAAAGCGGATTGATCCGCAGTACATGGATGTGATTGAGCTTTTTACCCTGCTCCAAGATGATGCGCCCATGGAAGAAGTATGCGATTCGTTTAGATACCAGGGCATTCTCTCTTTGCAACTGCTCCAGTTTCTCCGATCGGTTCACCCCGAATACGTCGAAGGGAGTCTCTCAATCCGTGAAATGATTGAGCGTTTCGGAAAAAGTGCCATGATGCAGTGGCTCCTTTTGATCATCTACTCCAAATCGGGGACAAGGGCCATCGATGATAAAAATCCCCATGCGGTTTTTGCCCAAAGCAGAATAGACAGGATGGTATCTTTATTGGAAATGATTACCACAGAACCTACCCAAGCTCAACTCGACCAAACACATTTGATTGCGATGCTTTCACTATTAGAAGGGGTGATGAACGTACCGATGGAGTCACTGCTTCAAACTCTTCATCCAAGCTCTCAAATCGAAGATGCTCTTGTTACCCATACGGGGATGCTGGGGAGAGTGTATGCCGCATCTCTAAAACTCGAGATGGGCGATCTAAACGGAGCGGCAATTTTACTGACATTCTACGGGATAACTCCCGAAGCAATTAGCTCATTGAATCCATCGACGTGAGCAGTTCATCCATTTTTTGATCGACGGTTCCGACATATTGGGTTAAATCTATCATCTCATCCATATTTTTATTAAGCGATTCGCTGTTGTCATTGATTGCTTGAATTAGAATATTGATCGTTGCAGAAATTTCAGCGAGACTTTTTTGGGTACGTTCTGCGAGTTTGCGCACTTCATCGGCGACAACGGCGAATCCGCGCCCGTGTTCACCGGCTCGAGCCGCTTCAATCGCCGCATTGAGGGCTAGGAGATTGGTTTGATCGGCAATATCCCCGATCGTCACCAAAATCGCTTTGGTCTCTTGAGCATTCCCGACAAGCGCTTGTAAATTGCCGGAGAGTTCATGCTCTTTCCCTGCGACACTTTGTATCCGTTCTACCGTGGAATTAATCATCCCGTTGAGTTCGACAAATTTGGTGGCGCGTAGATCTTCGATGGTTGCCTTGAGGTTTTTGGTATTATTATTTAAAACCTCTTTGGCTTCGTTGTTTTGGAACTCCATCGTCTCCAATGCACCGGCTAAGTCATTGATATGCTGAAGCATCGTCTCCATTTTCCCCGATACTTTGACCTCGGCACGGGTGGAAAACTTCCCTTCGCTCAACGCTTCTAACACGCGGATTGCAGTGTCCAAGTTTGCTTCCGTCGCATCAAGCATCGTATTCATCGTTTTTCGCAGTATGTGAACGTGCGGCGTTTTTGTATCACTCCCGATACGACACGCATAATGCCCCTGACGTACTTTGTCGGCTAACAAGACCATCTCGCCGGCTACCAACGTATCTTGTTGCAGCATCTCTTCATGAGCTTTGGACAAAGCGTTCAGCTTCTCTTCGGTACTCCCTATCTCTGCATCCATTAACGTAAGACGATTACGCTTGAACTGCAACAGCTGAATAAAATTATCCAATTGCTTTTGAACAGACTCTTCTCTTCCATTTGCACTCGTGATCAACCATATTCCGACCACAAGTACAACAATCACGACACCGACTAAAACACCTACGCTTTGTGTCAATAGCCCAACCAATAAACCAAGTGCAGCAATAATAGTTATAATCGTTATTTTTATCGAATTCTTCATGTACAGCACCCTTAATTCATTGTTTTGTAGAGACGTTCAGCTTCGGCAATCTCATCAGAAGATGCTTTTCGTCGGCATGACATGAATCCACAGGTGCCATCTTCACAGGCGATATTTGGATAAACCGTAGCATAAACCCAGTAAAAACCGCCGCTTTTGGTCGAATTCTTAACGTATCCCGTCCAAACTTTACCGCTTTTAATCGTATCCCACAAATCTTTGAATGCGGCACGCGGCATATCTCGATGACGAACAATACTATGCGCTTTACCCACTAACTCCTCAAGTGTATACCCCGCTATTTTGCAAAAATCTTCGTTGGCGAAAAGAATTTTTCCCTTTTCGTCCGTCTGTGATACCAAGAAATCGGTATCTTTCAACACATATTCATTACTCACGACTCACCTTTGCACTCTAGATTCAGAATCTCTTATTGTAGTGCAAAGAACATTCCATCCATCTTACATTAATCCGTTCAGCATCAGATAACGGTACATGGGTTGAAGCATGTAGAGATCAAATACCCACCATACCCATCGAGGCTTCGCCGGATCGAGCGGGAATGACGGAGCTAAACCGTCATAGTTAAATTCTGCCATAATAATCTCACCGTACGATGTTTTAAGAGGACAGACCGTATAGCCGTCAAATTTGAGCGAAGGCTCTTTTTTCTCCATCACCGAAATAAGGTTTCCGACCACAATCGGCCCTTGATGACGTGCACTTCCCCCGGTTTTACCGACAGGAATGCCGCATACGTCTCCGATACCGAATACATTTTTATAGCGACGGTGCTGCAGCGTCTCACGATCGACTTCCAGCCACCCTTTTGCCGTCCCTTTTTGCCATCCGAGCAGTGAGTTGGCCACGGCATCGACTGCGGCTGTCGGAGGAGAAATATGGATAAAATCGTATTCCAGCGTTACCTCTTCTTCTTTGTCGATCATCTCATACTCTTCGAACTCTTTGTCGTATTCACCCTGTACCTGATAAGTATGATGGAAGGTGGCTACTTTTTTCTCGGCATCGATTCGAATCAGTTCATGTCCGAATTTGTTGGTGATATTACCGTACCCTTTTTGAACTTTTTGTATAGCCGCATCAATCTCAGGGAGACTAAAAAGTTTTTCACCCGCTGTTGCAAAGATGAAATCAGCGTCCAAGTTATCACGCTTGAGGTAATCGTCGCTGAGATAGAGGATTTTTTGCGGTGCACCGCCGCATTTGAGCGGAGTGGAGGGTTGAGTGCAGATAACACGAGGTTTAGAAGTTTTTGCCGCTTCATGAAGCGCCTTAAACCAATCACGGGTAATTGTAGCCCCCTCTGCCGTTCCGGCTGCGAGGTCACTTTGATAGACACTCGCGATACCGTGTTTCCCCAGCATATCGACACTCAGCCCCTCGATTTGCTCATAATGGTATTGGACTCCGGCCGCAACCACGAGATAATCGTAATCGACAATGGTTCCCGTTTTGGTGGTTAGCTTATTGTTATCGGGATCAAACGTGGCCACTTCATCTTTGATCCAGGTTACATCATCCCCAATGTATCCGGTGTTATCAAAAATAATATCCTCCGGCTCATATTCCCCCGCCGCAACAAAAATCTGACCCGGTTGATAGACATGTTTTTCATTCGGAGCGATAATGGTGATATCCGGTTTGGAAAGAGCCCGGCGTAAGCGCGACAGTGTCATCAGCGCACCCGATCCACCGCCGACAATGACGATTTTTCCCACCGCATCCGAAGCAGAAGCGTGTACGGGTGTCGCAACTGCTGATCCAGCGAGTACGGATGCGGCTACCGGCGATAACGCCATCATTTTCAGTGCGTCACGACGGGAAAGCCCTTTATGTGCTTCAATCTTTTTCATGATTTCCTCTGGACTCATTACTTCACTCCTTTTGATATTAATGTGAGACGTTGTTACTCTTATTATCACCGTCTATAGATTAAAGTTTCTTAAAAGTGAATAGGTTTTCAGGAAATAATCGCTAAATTTTTACGACACTCGTTTCCCAACCGTCATAAGCTCCGCTGTGGTGAACCGAAAGATTGATTAAATAAAGAGTCAACGTATCGATATCGTAGTAAAAAGGTTTATCTTGTCGGTAAAAACTAACTCCTACCATAGGGATGTTTTCATTGGCATCCACTAAGTCTTTAACGTTAAATCCTTCCGATTCGATTGCTGTGATAAAACCTTCTCGTTTTTCTACCGTTTCAAAATAGGCTTTATGTTCAATCGCGCGCGGTAAATGCAACGAATCGCCCTGCGTTTTTAAATGATCGCACACTTTATGATTTTGAATTATTTGCCACTCAACAGGGGTGGGAAACAAAAGTTTGTGATACACCTCCCATTCGCTGTCAGGTTTGGAACCATACTCATATTGGTAGTCAGGGAACTCTATCATTGCCGATTGCACCGCATTCGGCCAATCAAAATCGTGTTTGAGATAGTAGATAAAAGTTATCTCACCATTGGAGACAATTTTGCCGACATAACTTCCGACACGATAGCGCAACGACTCCATCTCTATTTTATCTTCGATAAAACTGAGTTGAGCCTCTTCCTCTTCCGATATTAATCCCCGTTCATTGGGAGATTGCATTTTCATCTTAATAAATCCGACGATAAACTTATCTTCACTCGGCAACTCTACGGCTATACCTGCATTGACTAAAACCGAAGCAATGTTGCCATCGATTGTTTTCATATATAATTCCCAATATTCTTGCATGCTCTACTCCATTTCCAACGTCATTAAATACATATCTTCACCATCGATCACTTTGACATCCAAACTTTCACACGCTGGACATTTATAATATATCTCACTCAGTTCGGTTGCGGTACCGCATTGCTTACATTCAATCACAAGAGGCTGAACGTTCAGTACAAAATCAGCGCCGTCACACACCGTTTTTTCTTTAAACGTATTAAACGCGATTTCAAGCAGATGCGGCTCTACGCCGGACATTTTACCGATTTTTACGACAATCTTCGTCACCGATTCCGCTTCATTCTCACGCGCTATATCTTCACATTGTGTTAACAACGCCTGCACAATCGAATACTCATGCATTTCCTACTCCTTGTAAATAGATGGGTGTCTGTATCGGACACAGTTTGTAAACGAAATCTTTGCGCAGACGGTTAAACTCACTGGCAGGATCGTAAAAACTCGGATACATCCGCTCCAGTTCAATCTCACGATGACGCTGAATCTCCTCCGTAAACGAGGTATGATGGATTTTTTGACGTTTGATATCCAAAAGCTCCTCATAGCGCTCTTCATCCTCATACAGTGCCTTACAATACTGATGAAGCTCCGGTAAATACCTCTCCTCATCTTCGGATAAAACCGTATCGACCAAACCAATAGCCTCCGCATGTACGGCACTGATCGGCAGACAGCTGCTGGTCAGTTCGTGCGCTTTAATCTCTCCGACACGGCGAGGCAAAGTATAGGTCCAATACTCGCTCCCGTGAAGCCCAAGCGTTTGGTAGTGGGGATTTAATACCACTCCCTCACGTGCAACGACGAAATCGGAAGCAAGGGCTAAAAAGACCCCTCCCGCTCCCGCGTTGCGCCGCAATGCACTCACCGTGAGCACCTCATCGCACAGCAATATCGATTTGACCGCTTCGTTCATCGAATGGATGTTCGACCATCCGTCTTCATCCGATTTTTTGGAATCCTCCATGATGTTCAGATGGATGCCGTTGGAGAAAAACTCTTCTCCCCCCATCAATACCAGCACTTTGATCCCCGATTGTTTCAAATGATCGAAGGCATATTTCAACCGAACGCATTGATGGGCGCCCATCGCCCCGTTGTGAAAATCAAATCCGAGATACCCTACCTCATCACGCTCGACATAGGTGATCTCTTTGAACGTCTCTAAAGAGGGATCGACGAACAGTGGCAATCGATCTTCCATCACCCCTTTGAGTCGATCTTTGAGCACATAGGTTGCGGGGAGTTTGATGCTCGGAAGATGTCGCTCTTTGAGATGGGTAATCCAGAGTGCTCCGTCTTTCGTCCCCAGACAGATCGCCCCCTCACGCTTGGCGAGAATCTCTTTGATCCCGCCGCGAAGCCTCCCCTCACGATGGGCACCGTAGAGGGTACATTCCATCCCTAAAATCGTCTCCAGTATCCCCGGATGACTGTCGGCGGATCGGATTTTGGTGAGAATCGTCTCGGTGGTGTCATTTTCCCAGTCGATCCGACGATCACTCTGCGTCATCGCCCTGTGCGCCGAACCGCTTAAAGCATTTTCGTGTTGAGCCAACGGAATAAACGTCGGCTCATGAAATACCTCCAGCAGTTCATCCACCAGCCCGATAGCGAGAGTCGTCGTTTCGTTGCGATAAATGGAGGCTTTACTCCCCTGTGGCATAGCAAATGTCCCGTGCGCGTAGATATCTCCCGCATCGTACTCACCGTTGGCGCGCAGAATCGTGACACCCCATTCCGATGATCGGTTCAAAATGGCCCAATCGAGTGC
>NZ_MIBT01000108.1:0-51755 GCF_001829605.1 Sulfuricurvum sp. RIFCSPLOWO2_12_FULL_43_24
ATCTTTCAGGTGTGGAAACGTAGGTCGCCGCCTGGCCTCAGATTTATCCTCTTTTCCAACTTCTTCTTAAAACAATCACAATCTCACATTTTTACAATCATATAAACATAAATACTAGCTTATTATTGAATAGTTCTATCGTTCAACCAAAATAAGGGTAGTTTAGCAGTATGGATACAGTAACAATAAACGATGCACGACCAAAATGCTACAAATGCTATCGCCCACTCACTTCATGTATGTGCTCATACGTAAAACCGATTGAAACACAGACAAAATTTGTGATATTAATGCACCCAAAAGAGTTCAAAAAGACGAAAAACGGTACCGGTCATCTGACCCATCTCTCTTTAGTAAATTCTGAACTTTACGTTGATATTGATTTTAGCGGACATAAAGCGATTAATAGTTTGATTGATAACAATAATAATCTCTGTTATGTCCTTTATCCAGGGAAAAATAGTATTAATATTAACACTCAAAAAATTGATCGAAGTGGAAAACAGATTGTCATCTTCATTATTGACTCAACATGGCCCTGTTCAGTTAAAATGCTTCGTCTCAGTCGGAATCTCCAGAACTTGCCTCGTCTCAGTTTTACCCATACCAAAATATCGCAATTTCAGATTAAAGAGCAGCCAAAAGAGTTTTGTCTATCCACAATTGAATCAACACAAACAATTTTAGAGCTTTTGAATGATCAAGGATTAGAGGTGCTGGAAGAGGGAGCTTTGAAGAATTTTATCGATCCGTTTACCTCTATGGTGGCATATCAGATTAAATGTGCAACGAACAATGAATCTAATACGGCACGATTTATAAAGCGAGATTAGTTATATCTCTTTGCAAAATGGGCTGCACCCAAAAGGGCTGTTTCCGGATTTAGAGAAACCTTGACTGATATATTTCGAAGCATCGGTTCAAAACGACCTTTTGCAGTAAAGGCATTGATAAATGCATCGCTTTGTAAAAAAGGTAAAATTTTAGGTGCAATTCCTCCACCGATATAAACTCCTCCCAATGACATTGTTTTAAGTGCCAAATTCCCTGTCTCAGCACCGTAAATTTCACAAAATAGCCTCAATGTTTCGATACAGAGCGGATCGTGAAACTCTAAGGCATTTTTGCTGATATGTCCATTTTTATCCTCTTTTTCACTGAGATTTTTCATCCGGTCCGATTCGGGTGCAAAACCGCTTTCATGTAAAAAATCATACAGTGCCGAAATCCCTGGACCCGATAGTATCCTCTCCAAACTAACGTGTTTCGGATAATGCTGACGCAGCCATAGCAAAAGAGCATCTTGTTGTTCATTTAAAGGAGCAAAGTCACAATGCCCACCCTCAGAGGCAATCGGATGATACGATGTGCCATCATAATAGAGCATTGACTCTCCTAATCCGGTTCCTGCTGCGATTACCGCGCAATTTCCTTTTGCATAAACAGCGTTTGGATTCAAATCAATAAATTCATCTTTATCTAAACAGAGCATGCCATACGCCGTCGCTTCAAGATCGTTAAGGAGAAAAACTTGCGTAATGCTGAGGAGCTCTTTTAGCTCATGTGCTGATATTTCCCAAGGCAGATTGGTTGTACGACACCGTTGCTCGATGATGGGACCGGCAATTGCGAAAGATGCCGAGGTGATCAGTATATCGACATACATCTGTCTGAAGTCATGAATTATATCGCCCAATGTCTCATACTTTCGGCTTTCAAATCGATGCTGAGAAAGTATCTTCAGTCTATCACCCTCTCTTTCAAAGAGTGCTAAAGATGTTTTAGTTCCACCAATATCACCTGCAAGGATCATTATGTTTCCTTTATGGTGTAAATTATGGGTTAAATTGTATCGTGTTCTTCCTAAGATTCTATCCAGTAACTATATGTCACCAAATGGATTCAAATAATGCTATGATTAACCTCTAAGATTATAATTATGTATTAATATGAAGAGAAAAGGAGCTCAATGAAAGCTGTGGTTATGGCCGGTGGTTTTGGAACACGAATACAGCCGCTTACAAATTCTATCCCTAAGCCAATGTTACCGATTATGAATCGACCAATGATGGAACATACGATTGTAAGTCTCCGTGATTTAGGCATTAGCGAATTTATTATCCTCCTTTATTTTAAACCTGACGTGATTAAAGAATATTTTAAAGACGGCAGTGCATGGGGGATCAAGATTACTTATGTTGTTCCTGACGATGATTATGGAACAGCCGGAGCGGTCAAAAAAGCTCAAGAGTATATCGGGGATGAAAATTTCATTATTATCAGTGGTGATTTGGTAACCGATTTCGATTTTCAACAAATTTTTGATTATCATAAAGCGAAACAATCCCGATTAACCATCACACTTACTTCGGTAGAAAATCCTCTCGAATTCGGTGTCGTTATTGCCAATGAAGAGGGGAAAATAGAAAAGTTTCTTGAAAAACCAAGCTGGGGCGAAGTGTTTAGTGACACGATCAATACCGGAATCTATATTATTGAGCCGGAGATTTTGGAGTATATTCCTAAGAATGAGAATTTTGATTTTGCCAAAGATCTTTTTCCACTTTTAATGCGACAGGGGATTGATTTGATGGCGGGATACGCTCAGGGGTACTGGCGTGATGTTGGAAATCCTGAGAGTTACCGTGATGTGTATGAAGATATTTTGGCGGGAAAAATTAAATTTAACATAGGTGGCGAAGCAGTTAAATATCCTGATGGTGTATTGATTTGTGAAGAAGACAATACCCTCGATGAAAGTGTCGAGGTGGTCGGAATTGTTCTCATCGGTAAAGAGGTAACGGTTAAAAAAGGCTCAAAACTCACTAACGTCGTAATCGGAAACAATGTTACGATCGGGAGTGCTTCGAAAGTAGCCAATACGGTTATCTGGGACGATGTTGAGATCGGTAAAAATGCCAAACTTGATGGATGCGTTATCTGCTGTAACAACCATATCGGTAAAAATGTAACCGCTAAATCGGGATTGATTTTAGCGCAAGGGTGCGAGATCGGTGAACTCGTAACCATTGAAAAAGATGTTACGATCTGGCCGAATAAAGTGATTGAGGATGCCGCAATCGTTAGCCGAAGTGTGATTTTGGGGAGTAAATACAAAAACTCTATTTTTGAAGACGGGATGGTTATCGGTAAATCAAACGTCGAACTTTCCTGCGAAATGGCCACAAAACTCGCTGAGGCATTCGGTGCACAGCTGCCGGTTGGATCTACTGTATTGGTTTCCCGCCATTATGATAAAAGCTCTCGCATGTTAAAACGGGCATTTTTAGGAGGGCTCCTCTCTGCCGGAGTCGATGTCATTGATTGCAACGCGATCCCTTCATCGGTCATGCGTTGCAGTCTTTCGTTTCATGATAACTATACCGCAGGGGTACATTTTCATCAAAAAATTGATGATCCAACCAGTACAGTTATTACATTTTACAATAATGAAGCACTTCGAATCAACAACGATGTTGCCAAAAAAGTGGAAAAAGCCTTTTTTAAAGAGACGTATCGACGGGTTGATTATTCGCAAATCGGGCAGATCTATCCTCTCGATCACAAACGAGAATACAGCGAATATAAAAAAGGGATGGAATCAATCTTACATTCCCATCGGTTTAAATGTCTCGATTGTCGTATAGCGGTTGATTTGACACATGGATTGGCTTCCGAAGTGTTCCCGGACATTTTGAACGATTTAGGTGTCGAACATATTATGTTTAACGCTTATGCGGATGAACATCGTCTCTCGAATATCAATACGTTGATTAAACGCTCCCATGAAGATATGGGCGCTGTCATTCAAGCGCTTAAACTGGATGCCGGTTTTATCCTCTATCCTCACGGGCAAAGACTTGATATTATTTGCGATGAAGGAAAGCCTCTTACCAAGCAAAGTGCCTTGTATGTGGTATTGACGCTACTCAATATGGATGCAAAAGCACATGGATCGAAAAAAAGAGTTTTCTTGCCGACATGGGCAGCGGATATTGTCTATTTTGACCACCTCGAAATAGAGCGAGGTCAATACGCTAATTTTAAATCCGCCAAAATGAAAACGTATGATTTGGTCGCAACGGGAGAGGGAAATTTTACTTTTACCGAGTTTGCAACCCATCGAGACTCGATGTATTCCACCCTCAAAATACTGGAGATGATCGTGACGCACGGAGTAAAACTCTCTGAAATTATCGATTCTCTACCGCACTTTTTCTATGTAACGATTCAGGTTCCCTGCACCCAAGCTCTGAAAGGTAAAATGATGCGAAGATTCCTCGGTGATGCGAAGGGGAAAGAGTCTTCAACTCTCGATGGTGTGAAAATCTGGCTTGACAAAGATGATTGGGTATTGATGATTCCTGATCAATACGGCGATTTTTTAAATCTCACGATTCAAGCCAAAAACGATGAGAAAGGGGAACATTACACTCAGCTTTATAAGGCAAAAATCGAGGAATGGGCCAAATCCTGATGAAAAAATCATCCTTGAATCTCTCATTTTTCTGGCATATGCACCAGCCTGATTATCGGGGAAGTGATGGGGTGATGAGGATGCCGTGGGTTTTTTTGCATGCCATCAAAGATTATTATGAAATGCCATGGCTGTTGAGCGAATATCCTGGGCTCAAAGCAACGTTTAATCTTAGCGCATCGTTGATTGAGCAACTTCATCTTTATGTTGAACCGCTGAGATTTGATTATTTTTTATCTCTTTGGGCTCTCCATCCCTCAAAATTGGAGGAGTCGCAGCGTAATTGGGTCATAAAGCTCATTACCGCTATGCAGTTTGAAACGATGGTTCGTCCGATAGAACGGTATGCTGAGCTTTATTATCGTGATTCGTTTAGTGATGACGAACTGATTGATTTGGAAGTGGTTTTTATCCTTGCATGGTGCGGAAACTATCTGCGACAGCATAACAAAGAAGTCAAAAGGCTGTTGGAACAAAAACGAGGATTTTCGCAACACGATAAAGAGACGTTATTGAAATCACTCTCTACATTTATCGCTGAGATTCTTCCGCTTTACGCTTCCCTTCAATCTCAGGGAATTATATCGGTTTCAACGACCCCTTATTTTCATCCGATCCTCCCTCTGCTGGTCGATATGCAAAATGCTAAAAGAGCGAATGAAACGACCGTATTGCCTGAAGGGGGCTATTCGCTTCAAGAAGATGCATACGAACATGTACGACTCTCGATTGATTTATATGAGAGAACTTTTGGGCGCAAACCGAGCGGTTTTTGGCCGGCAGAGGGGGCGGTGGATGAAAAAAGTGTCGAAATTTATAAAGAAGAGGGAATAAAGTGGATTGCCACCGATGAAGCAATTCTGTATCGCTCGCTCCAAAACGACGATCCCGCTTTGCGCTATAAATCCTATCGTTTCAATGACGTCTTAATCGGGTTTCGTGATCATGCTCTGAGTGATCTGATCGGGTTTGAGTATCGTCATCGAAGCGGAAAGAATGCGAGCCGTCATTTTATGGGTGAACTCGAAACCATTGCGCTTAATCATGATAATCCGAATGTTTTTGTCATTGTTGATGGAGAAAATGCGTGGGAGTTTTACCCCAACAACGGATTCGATTTTTTTCAAGGGCTTTATGGAGCATTGCGCGATACTGCATGGTGTCATACCCTGACCATGGACGAGATATCAATGCAGAGCGGGACTTCTGCTTTGGAATATCTTCATCCGGGTACATGGATACACGGAACTTTTGATACATGGGTTGGACATCGTGAAAAAAATCGGGCATGGGAATTGATTTTTCAGACCCGTCGTGAGTTCGAGAGATATAAAGACGGGTTAAGTGATGAGGTCAAAAAACAGATAAAGTACCATCTTTTAGCTTCAGAATGCAGTGATTGGTTTTGGTGGTACGGTGAGGATCACAATACCAATTTTGCACATGAATTTGATACCCTTTTTCGCACACATCTGATCGATATTTACAAACTTTTGGGGCTCTCGGTTCCTGAGACTCTTTTGATCCCTATTATTTCCTCGGAATCCGAAAAATCCGCATGGATTAAACCGTGCAATATGATCTCGCCACAGCTAAACGGAGAGAAACGTACTTTTTTTGATTGGATGGGATGCGGATATGTGGATGAGCAGAAAATATTTGGAACGATGGAGCGCTCACGCGGACCGATTAATACGCTGTTCTATGGATTTGATGCTGAAAATTTATACGTTGCCTTTGAGGGAAATATTGAGGGGTTAGAAGATATTTCGATTGAGATATTGATTGAAGAGAGTGAAAAATCGCTCAATCTCAAACCGCATAGCTTTGAAAATCGGCTTGAATTTTCTTTTTCTCGAAATCATTTTTTATCGAATGGGAGTGTGCATGTCCGTTTTAAACTTAAAAGCGGAGTCAAAACACTCCAATCGTTGCCGGGATTCGGGTCATTAAAAGTTGATTTGACAGAAGATTTTACTAGTGACTGGTATATATAGGAGAGGGTATGAAAACATCACTATTACTGGGAATCCACATGCATCAACCGGTGGATAATTTTGAATGGGTTATCGAGATGGGGATAGAAACCTGTTACGAGCCTTTTTTCGAGGTTATGAGCCGTTATCCAGAGTTTAAATTTTCCGTCCATTGCAGTGGTTGGCTTATGGAAAGAATCGCTCAGCTGCGCCCCTCATTGTATGAAAAAATTCTCACTTTGGCTCACAATGGAAGCATTGAATTTTTCAGTGCAGGGTATTATGAACCTATTTTGAGTGTAATCCCTTCTCGAGATCGCTTAGCGCAGATAGAGCGGCTGAATGAGTCGATTAAAGAGCAGTTTAATCAAACACCCAAAGGGCTCTGGCTCACGGAGCGGGTGTGGGAATCCGCACTGATTCCAGATCTAAATCGTGCAGGTATCAAATACACGGTGATGGACGATTACCATTTTCAATGTGCCGGATTCGATCGTGAGGGGTTAGATGGGTATTACATGAGCGAAGAGGGAGGTGAACCTATGGGATTATTCCCGATAAGTCAAAAACTCCGCTATGCTATACCTTTTATCAATGTTGAGAGTGCTATACAAGCCATTAAAACGTATAACCGCCAACAAGATTCGGCAGCGATTATCTTCGATGATGCCGAAAAATTCGGTATGTGGCCGGGAACGTATGAATGGGTCTATAAAAAAGGGTGGTTGGAGAAGTTCATTCAAGCGGTTTTAGCCGATGATGAGATCGAAACCAGCCATTACGGTGAGTACTTTACATCCCATCATTCGCGCGGGATTGCCTATTTGCCAAATGTTTCGTATTATGAGATGGGAGAATGGAGCCTCCGAGCCGATGATGCTTTGGCTCTGGAAGCGTTGAAAGAGGAGATGGGGCTGGAACGGTATGAACGTGAAGGGGTAAAATTTCTCAAAGGGGGAATTTGGAAGAATTTTTTTGTCAAATACCCCGAGAGTAACCGTTTACATAAACGGATGGTTGAACTTTCCCGTGCCTATCAGAACGGCGAGGGAGACTTTGAAACACCGCTGTATAAACTCCAAACCAACGATTCTCTCTGGCATGGGGTATTTGGAGGTCTCTATCTGCCGAATTTACGGGACAACAGCTATCGTTATTTGATCGAGTGTGAAAATATCCGCTACGGTAAGAAAAAGGCATTGGTATGTGATGAGAATGAACTTGACGGCTATCCTAAATACAAATCGGTCAGCGCAAAACTGATTGCCCGTTTTGATGCGGCGTATGGAGCCCAGCTGGTGGAACTCGATATTCGGGATAAGTGTTTTAATTATCAAAATACTCTGACCCGGCGTAAAGAGGCCTATCACAAAAGGTTATTTGAAGTAGCGGGTGATAAAGCTGCACCTATTGAAGAGGGGATTGATACGATTCACCATGCAAGCGGTTCGTTTGATGATACGCTTCGTGATGCGATTATTTATGATTGGTATTTGAAAAATTCGTTTATTGACCACATCAGCGATGAAAATTTTAATACTGAAGCGTTTCGCCATTGTAATTTTCATGAATACGGCGATTTCGCCAACCAGCCCTTTGAATCGTCATTGAGTAAAACATCCATTGCATTTAGCCGTGATGGGGGGATCTTTCGAGACAAAAAAAGTAATACAAAACTTATAAAAAGTTTCTCGTTCGCTTCTGAAACAATTGATTTTAGACTGCATTTGGAGAGTGAAGCAACCGGCGGATTCACCTATGTGATGGAGCACAATTTCCATTTCTCTGATTATGAACATCTTCTGATCAACGGTGCATCTCTCCAAGCATCCGGGGAGATTGAGGAGATTCAAAATTTTGAGATTATTGACACGGTATTAAAGAAAAAAATCACTTTTCGTATGGATAAAGTGTTTCGTGCGCACTATTTCAAGCTTCAAACCCTTTCTCAAAGTGAACAGGGATTTGATTTGAGTATTCAAGCTCTTAGTATTGCGTTTGTATTTGATTTTGAGAGCTCTCTCAGCCTTGAAGGTAGTTTGGAGATTACGCGTGTCTGAAATCCGTTATGACTCTTTGAATGATACGCATGTTCTGATTGCGCAAGAGCGGCTTCATCGACCCGATTTTTCCCCGAACAAAGAGGAAAATAGTTCGGGTAAAGGATGTCCGTTTTGTGAGGGGAATGAAGCGATGACCCCCAAAGAGATTTTTGCCATTCGTCCCCCGGAGACGTTTGCGAACCAAAAGGGATGGCAGACCCGTGTTGTTCCAAATCTCTACAAAGCTTTAGCGATAGAAGCACCTCATCAACTCCATAAGGGTAGTTTTGAGTACTGGGACGGTTTTGGTGCCCATGAAGTGATTATCGACACTCCGTTGCATCATACCTCTATGTCCCAATGGAGCCATGAGGAGATGGTAGCATGGTTTAAAACACTTCGCCAAAGGGTTGAAGATTTGCGCCGCGATCATCGGATCACTTTTATTTCACTGTTTAAGAATGAAGGATTCGATGCGGGTGCGACCATGGCACATTGTCATACACAGCTGATCGCTTTGCCTTTTATCCCTAAAAAACAGCGAGAGATGAATAGAATATGCCACGAGTATTTCGAGAAGCATCATAAAGCATTAATGGAATCCATACTTCAGGATGAAGAATTTCATAGGATTAGAATGATAGAATCCTTTGGAGAATTTAGTGCATTTTGTCCGTATGCGAGCGGGTTTGCATTCGAAGTGATGATCAGTTCTAAAAAATGTATCGGACAGATCGATACGCTCAGCGATGAATCTATCCTTCAGCTTTCGACACTTCTTATTTCCGTCATTCAGAAGATGCACTCACAGCTTGGGGAATTTGCCTTTAATCTGTCGGTTTCGACCCCCCCTTTAGGTGAAGATATCGGTGATTGTGAAAGCCAGCGTTTAATGATTCGAATACTTCCTCGTATTTATCGATTCGGCGGGTTTGAAGTGAGTTCGGAGATAATGATCAATCCGGTGGAACCGGAGTTGGCTGCTAAACTTTTACGAGGAGAAAAACATGGTTAAAAAAGTGTTGTTTGCTGCGAGCGAAGTGTATCCTTTTGCAAAAACAGGAGGGTTGGCAGATGTTGCACATGCCCTGCCGCGAGCATTAAAGAACCTTTATGACGTTACGGTCGTGATGCCGCTTTACAGCATCATTGATCGAAACAAATATAACATTGCCTCTTTGGGAGAGACATTGAATATTTCGATGGGAGGAAAGGAATACGCCATTGAACTTTACGGTTGCACGGTTGAGGGATATGAATACTATTTTATCTATGAACCGATGTTGTGTGATAGAAAATTCCTCTACGGTACTCCTAAAGCGGGATATGAGGATAACGGATTACGCTTCGCCCTTTTTTCGTATGCCATTTTTGCCTTACTTAAGAAAAAACATTATGAGATCCTTCATCTTAATGACTGGCAGTGTGCGCTCACGGCATTACTGGTACATAAAGATCCTGCCCTTTCACCGAAAATCATTTATACGATCCATAATCTGGCCTATCAGGGGATCTTTGATTCGAGTATTTTAGAATCGATCGGTATTGATAAGCGCTATTTTACAATGGGTTCTTTGGAATTTTATGGAAAAGTCAATTTTATGAAGGCAGGGATCGCCTATGCGGATGAGGTAACCACTGTGAGCCCAACCTACGCTCGGGAAATTTTAACCGGTGAATTTGGATGCGGATTGGAAGGATTTTTGCATTTTCATCACGCAAAGCTCACCGGAATTATCAACGGAATCGATACCGATCACTTTTCTCCTGCAACGGATGGGGCATTGATTTCACCTTATAGTGATGCCAAAGGGAAAAAAGCCAATAAGAGTGATTTACTCAAAAAATTAGCCCTTCGAGGGATCAATAAGCCTCTTTTTGTTTTTATCGGTCGCTTTACCTCACAAAAAGGTATCGATCTTTTGATTGAAACCTTACCGAAAATTGCCGCATTGGATTGCAATATCGCATTATTAGGGGAGGGGGAAGAACACTATCATGAAGCTTTGGATGTCCTCGCGGCAAGTCATAAAAACATCCATCTTACCTTTAGATATGATGAAGTGTTATCGCATCAAATCTACGCGGCGGCAGACTTTTTATTGATGCCGTCTCTTTTTGAGCCGTGCGGCTTAAATCAAATGATCGCATTCTCGTACGGAACACTTCCGATTGTCCATAGAGTGGGTGGATTGGTCGATACGGTGAAGCGATTGGAAAGTTATCAAGAAGATAGTTGTTCCGGTTATGGATTAATATTCAGTACCCCTACCTCCCGTTCTTTACTCAGTGCAGTGAACAAAGGGTGTGAATTATATGAGGATAAAAAACATTTTGAACGAATTATCAATCACAATATGAGATGTGACTTTTCCTGGGGAGAAAGCGCCATAGCCTATGGGGCTTTGTATGAGAAAGAGAAGGACATCGATGCCTAAACTCAACATTCTTATTGCTGCATCCGAGGTTGTACCGTTTGCGAAAACAGGCGGTTTGGCCGATGTCGCCGGAGCTTTGCCAAAGGCACTTCGCGCATTAGGACATGATGTTCGGATCGTGATGCCCCGTTACTACATAGTAGATCGTGAAAAATACGGCTTAGAGTTAATGGATGGCGAACTGGGTGTACCGATGGGAGTGATGGGTGAAATGTGGGCTGGTGTTTATGAGGGGAGACTTCCTTCTACGGAAGTACCGATTTACTTCATTGATCATGAAGGCTATTTTGGACGCAGCGGTCTGTATGATGATAATGGAGAGGGATTTCGTGACAATGATAATCGCTTTATTTTCTTTTCGCGCTCTGTGATGCAGCTGGCTAAAAAACTCCAATTTCATCCTGATGTGATCCATGCGAACGATTGGCATACATCTGCCATCCCGATGATGCTTAATACTATCTATGCGTATGATCCTGCTTTTGCCCATACAGGTTCATTGCTTACGATTCATAATCTTCAGCATCAGGGTAAGTTTTACAAAGGGGTGATGGATATTTTAGGGATCGGTTGGGACCATTTTTACGAACTTGAAGAACATGGGGGTGTTAATCTTCTCAAAGGGGGGATTACACATGCCGATGCGATCAGTACGGTAAGTTCAAAGTATGCTCAAGAGATTCGAACGCAAGAGTTCGGCTGGGGATTGGAGGGACTTATTGATATTAACTCATATAAATTACATGGGATACTCAACGGTGTTGATTACGAGGAGTGGAGCCCGGCGGTTGATACTCTAATTCCGCATACCTTTGATAGTGATGATATGAGTGGTAAAGGGCTTTGTAAAAGTGCCCTTCAACAGACGTTTAACGTACCGCAAAGAGCAGAAATTCCTCTCATCGGACTGGTGGGGAGATTGGTTGAGCAAAAGGGGATAGAACTGATTGCCACTTCTATCCATAGACTTTTGGAATTGGACATACAGATCGTCATGCTTGGAGCAGGGGAGAAATGGGCTGAACATTATTTTAGTGATATCGCTCGGATGTATCCTGATAAATTTGGCTGTTTTATCGGCTACCGAAACGATCTGGCACATCAAATCGAAGCGGGAAGCGATCTGTTTTTAATGCCCTCATTGTTTGAGCCGTGCGGATTGAATCAAATCTATTCGCTTCGTTATGGGACTCTTCCGATCGTACGTGCGACGGGAGGACTCGATGATACGATTGAAAACTATCATAATGACGGAGAGCACGGTACAGGATTTAAATTCTATGACGCGACACCGGACGCACTCATCAATACGGTAGGCTGGGCCGTACATACGTGGTACAATGACCGAGACGGGTTTGTGCAGATGCAACGCAATGCGATGTCACAACGCTACGATTGGAACGGTGCCGCGAGAGAGTATGAATCGCTTTATCGCCGTATTGTTCACGGAAGAAAAGGGGAATAATGTATCATACAATGAGCTATGAGGTTTCACGTCTGAGTGAAATGGATATTTACCTCTTTAAGCAAGGAACACACTCAAAGCTCTACAATAAATTGGGTTCTCATGCGATGGAGCATAAAGGAAAGGGAGGTATCTATTTCGCTGTGTGGGCACCCAATGCGAAGTATGTCAGTGTACGGGGCGATTTTAATGATTACAGCACGGATGCTCACCCTCTGCGTTTGCGTCAGGATGATTCGGGAATTTGGGAAGGTTTTATTGAAGGGGTAGAACAGGGTCTTACCTATAAATACCACATCGTATCCAAGTTTCATAATATCGTCCACGATAAAAGTGATCCGTTCGGATTTTATGCCGAAGTGCCTCCGAAATCGGCATCGCGTGTCTGGAGCTTAGAGAACTACGAATGGTACGATAACAACTGGATGAAATCGCGGTATAAGAATAATGCGCATAATGCTCCGATTAGCGTCTATGAAGTTCATTTGGGCTCATGGCGCAGGCATGTAGAGGAGGGGGACCGTTATCTCACTTATCGTGAACTGGCCGTTGAACTCGTAGCGTATCTCAAAGAGATGAACTATACCCATGTTGAGTTTATGCCCCTTACCGAATATCCGTTTTTTGGATCGTGGGGGTATCAGGTCGTCGGATATTTCGCCGCTACGGCACGGTTTGGAACGCCGCAGGATTTAATGTATTTGATTGATACGCTTCATCAAAACGGGGTTGGTGTTATCATGGACTGGGTACCGTCTCATTTTGCCGTCGATATGCACGGACTGATCAACTTTGATGGAACGGCACTTTATGAACATGATGATCCGCGTCAGGGATACCACCCAGAATGGGGAAGCATTATTTTTAACTACGGACGCAATGAGGTCCAGTCGTTTTTGATCAGCTCTGCGATGTTTTGGGTGGATAAATATCATATCGACGGTATCCGTGTGGATGCGGTTGCTTCGATGCTTTATCTCAACTACGCACGTAAAGAAGGTGAATGGATCCCCAACAAATACGGCGGAAATGAGAATTTGGAGGCGATCGAGTTTTTAAAAAAACTCAATACCAGTGTCTATGGTGCATTCCCTGACATACTGATGATTGCTGAAGAATCGACCGCTTATCCGATGGTAACACGCCCCGTAGATTCCGGTGGCCTTGGATTTGGGTTTAAGTGGAATATGGGTTGGATGCACGATTCTCTCAAATACATGAGTTACGATCCGCTGTACCGTCAGCACCACCACCATCAGCTTACTTTTAGTATGTGGTATGGATTTGACGAGAATTTTATGTTGCCGCTGAGTCACGATGAGGTCGTCCACATGAAAGGTTCTCTGATTAATAAAATGCCCGGAGATACCAATCAGAAATTTGCAAACCTGCGCTCCTTGTACGCTTATATGATGTCACATCCGGGTAAGAAACTCCTCTTTATGGGGGGAGAAATTGCCCAATACGCCGAATGGAATTTTGAACGCTCACTGGATTGGCACTTGAGCGATTTTCCTCTCCATTCGGGTCTGCAAAAAATGATTGCTGCCCTGAATCAACTCTATCGCGATGAGCGGGCTTTACATCTATATGATGAGAAACGAGAAGGGTTCGAGTGGATCGATGATCGTGATTACAGCCATAACTGCTTGGCATACGTTCGAAAAAGCGATAATCCGGCGGATACTATCTATGTCGTGTGCAACTTTGCCGATGCTACGAGAGAAAATTATAAAATGGGCATTTTGGAGAGCGGAGAATATGTTGAGATTTTCAACTCCCAATCAACGCAGTATGAGGGATGGAATATCGGCAATAGTACTCCGATAAAGAGTATTCACGAAGAGATGCACGGACGTCCGTTTTCACTTACTTTAACGCTCCCTCCGCTGGGAGTGATATTTTTAAAACAAAGAGAAACCAAACCCTTGGTACAATTAGAAAAACCGGTATAAAGAGAGCGATATGATTTTACATGACTATGAATTTGATTCGAAATACGCTACCCGTGTTGCTTATTTTTCGATGGAGTTTGCTATCCATCAGGCCCTCAAAGTTTATTCGGGCGGTTTAGGTTTTTTGTCAGGATCGCACATGAGAAGTGCGTATGATCTACGTCAAAATGTTGTTGGTGTCGGTATCTTATGGAGTTTTGGTTATTACGATCAGTCACGACATGAAGATCGAAGTTTGGAAACCGAATTTATCCGTAAACATTACTATTTTCTTGAAGACCTCGGGGTTCGTGCAACGGTTAACATCCACTCTCAGGATGTCCATATTAAAGCCTTTTATTTACCGCCGAATGTCTTTAGTTCTGCACCGATTATCCTCCTCTCTACCGACATTCCCGAAAATGACTTTTTGGCACGTACCATTACCCATAAACTTTATGATGCCAACGAAGAGACCCGTATTTCCCAAGAAGTCGTATTGGGGATCGGCGGGATAAAAGTTCTGGAAGCCTTGAAGCAAACAATTGATATTTTTCACATGAATGAGGGACATGCGCTCCCTCTTGTTTATGAATTGTATGCGAAATATCAAAATATGGACGAGGTCAAAAAGCGGGTAGTATTTACCACCCATACCCCTGAAGATGCCGGTAATGAGCAGCACAATATTTATTTGCTCCATAAATTCGGATTTTTTAACGGGTTAACTTTAGAGACGGTTCGTACCATTATGAAAATGGAACATGAAGATAATTTTAACCTCACCGTCGGAGCATTGCGTTCATCGAAGATTACCAACGCCGTATCGAAAATGCACGGAGAAGTGGCCAATCGGATGTGGAAAGATTGTGAAGGAAGTTCTGAAATTATTTATATTACCAATGCTCAGAACCGTCGTTTCTGGAGTGATAACGGGATGCTGTCTGCACTTGATGAACACGAAGACTATGCCCTTATCGGGCGTAAAAAACATCTTAAACGAGAACTTTTCAACGTCGTAGCCGATCAGACGGGAAAAATGTTTAATCCCGATATTTTGACGGTTGTTTGGGCGCGACGTTTTGCCGAATACAAACGCCCCGGGCTTCTAAAACACGATTTTGCCCGATTCAAAAAACTTTTGGAACGGACCGATAAACCGATTCAGGTGATATGGGCGGGGAAACCGTATCCGTTTGATACCAATGCGGTAAATGCTTTTAATGAATTGATCTACATCAGCCATGGTATCAAAAACATGGCGGTTCTCGTCGGCTATGAACTCGAACTCTCTCGAATCTTGAAAAAAGGGTCTGACATTTGGCTCAATACCCCGCGTGTTTCACGTGAAGCGAGCGGAACGAGCGGGATGACAGCGAGTATGAATGGCTCTATACACTTCTCCACAGAAGACGGATGGCATCCTGAATTTGCAAAACACGGTATTAATGCGTTTACGATACCACCGATCGATCACAGTACACCGATTGAGGTTCAAGATAGCGAAGACAACAAAAACATGATGGATATTTTGGAGAATGAGATTATACCGATGTATTACGATCATCCTGAACAGTGGACACAGATTGTAAAAACTGCCATGTCAGATGTAATTCCGGCATTTGACTCGGGAAGAATGGTGCACGAATATTACGTGCAAATGTACAATCACTAATGAGAAATATTTTATTGTTTTTACACTAAAATAATAGTCATGGATGATTAAATTTATAAAGTGAGCCTATATGATTAAGATAATAAACAGTGAAGAGTTCTCCTATTTTTTACGCGTCCACCGTAATGAAATTATAAAAATTTGGATGAATCAAAATGAGGTGAAAAATGTGCTTCATAGGCACTCTCTACCTATTGTCGAAAAAAATACTCACCTTTTTTATCAGTTTTGTGATTGCTATATCAGTGTGATTGAATGGCGAGCAACTGTTTCAGAATGCCAAATAAAGATTGAATTTTTACAATTATTAAATAATTATAATGTGACTGTATCCGATCTTTTTACCTTGATCCTAAAACTCAAAAATGCGATTGAACAGATCATTTTTGAAAATGGAAACCTTTCGTTTGCCCTGCAAAGTGAAATTGATTCTCTTACATTGCAGATGGCCAATGATTTGGCATCCAATTTTGAGACTATTATAAGCAGTAACCGTAATTATAAAAGTGAAAACTCCAATCTTTTAGCAGAGTATAAAAAAGCGGTCGATTTGAGCAATATCGTCTCAAAAACCAATCCGAAAGGGGTTATTACTTATGTCAATGATAAATTTTGTGAGATATCCGGTTACACGAGAGATGAACTCGTAGGAAAACCGCACAATATTATTCGACACCCCGATATGCCCAGAGAAGCATTTAAAGATTTGTGGGACACGATCAAAGCAAAAAAAAGTTGGAACGGTGTTGTCACCAATATGAAAAAAGACGGAAGTCAGTATATCGTCGATACGACGGTTATCCCGATTCTGGATGTGGATGGAGACGTTATAGAATACATAGCCATTCGACACGATATTACTGAGCTTGAAGAGACCAAACAGCAATTGCGAAATATCAATAAAGCGATGAAAAACAAGGTCGATGAACTCTATTCCATGACGAATACATTGGAGCAAAAAGCGTACAAAGACAAGCTTACCGGAATCAACAACCGAGAAAATTTTGAAGATATTTTTAGCATAGAGATTGCAAATGCAAAGCTCAACGATATCGCATTAAGCTTGATTATTTTTGATGTTGATAATTTTAAACTGGTTAATGATACATATGGACATCAAGCCGGCGATATATTGCTCCAGGATATGGTTCATCTTATTGAAAATAATATTAAAAAAGGAGATATCTTTGCACGATGGGGCGGAGAAGAGTTTGTTATTTTGACCCCTGCGACAGAGATTAACGGTGCGTATAATTTAGCCGAAAATCTACGTAAATTGGTTCACTCATATGTATTTAAGTTTGTCGAAAATAATTTAACGCTCAGTTTCGGGATCGCGCAGCTCTCCAGCGAAGATACCAAAAAAACCCTTTTTGAAAAATCGGATAAAGCACTTTATGAAGCTAAAAAGAATGGTAGAAACAGAACGGAGCTTTATAAGGTTTAATCCAATAGGATAAATATCTTGGATTACTTCCACTGAAAACTTGGATTGTAAAGGAGTTTATTTTTCCGAAAGATCAAATCCATTTGGGCAAAAATCGTTGTCAGGATTTTGATCGTTTCAAGAGCATAATCTCCTTTGTTTAACATCACACATTCGGCTTTATGGGCAAAAGCAACATCAGAGATTTCGGCACGGCTTGGGATATTGGTTTTCATTTTGCTCTCTAGCACTTGGGTAGCCAGAATCACAGGTATATGAGCCGCTGTACAGAGATCAAGAATCTCTTCTTGCATATAGGCCAAATTTTCAAATCCGATTTCGATCGCCAGATCTCCTCGTGCGATCATGATTCCCGAATTGCCGTATTGAATGAGTGTTTCGAGTATGGCAGGGAGGTTTTGTACCCCCTTTTTGGTTTCGATTTTTGCAACGATCGCTATGTGCCCTTTTTTCCCTAAGTGTTCCAACTCTTGAATGAGATCGGTAACATCTTCGGGAGTTTGGGTAAAGGAGATACCGATAATATCGGCGTATTCAACAATATGGGGTAAAACTTCTCGATCATAATCGCAGATGGCATGAATCGCAATATCGCTGTTGGGAAAATTGATCCCTTTTTCATCCTTGATTTTACTCCCCTCATCATTGCGGGTTAAAACAGTACAAATGATATCTTCGCCGAGGATTTCATCAATAATGAGCTGGATTTTTCCATCATCCAAAAAGAGGGGATCACCGACATTGACCATACTTCCTATTTTA
Source organism: Sulfuricurvum sp. RIFCSPLOWO2_12_FULL_43_24 (assembly GCF_001829605.1). Lineage (NCBI taxonomy): Bacteria > Pseudomonadati > Campylobacterota > Epsilonproteobacteria > Campylobacterales > Sulfurimonadaceae > Sulfuricurvum > Sulfuricurvum sp. RIFCSPLOWO2_12_FULL_43_24. The sequence continues at coordinate 18,217 of NZ_MIBT01000108.1, forward strand.
CTCAAACTGCATCCTACGACAGCATCATAGTGTTTTGATTTTTTCTCTGTAAGCGATGAACCGGTTGAATGGATTAATACTTTATTGCCGTAAAAAACCTTGATTTTTTTCGGTTTCTCCGATTTTTTTATTTTTTCGAGAGAAGTTCTGATTTTAGGACCCGCGAGATCGACGTAGATTTTTAAATCTTTATCTTCACACGATGCCTTTTTGATCCCTTTCGCCATCTCGTTCCATGCCGCTGGATTATCATGTGCCGTATTAATTCGAAAGAGGTGAACCCCTTCATGTGAGAGATCGCTAAACCAATTCTCATCAAATTCTGAGGGGACGGTGATCATAATCTTGGTTTTATCGCTGGAGGTTGAAAAAATCTGGGCATTTTTATCCATGATCTGATGAGAGGCTTCATAACTTAGATGTGCGGCTTGAATAGGGAGCTTTTTCCCCAACGCGCGGGAGAGTATCTCAAGGGCGACATTAACACTTGCTTCTATATGTGCTTGTGATCGGCCAAATGAAGATAGACCAACTTTGGTGAGATCATCTTGTAGATGCGCGAAGTCGTATTTGCGCAGATTGAGATAGTGGTGCATGTTGAGTAAAGAGGGATTGTTTTTTTTAGGATTTATGCCGAGTCTCATTTTCTCGTTTAAATCCAGTAATTTTTCAAATATTTCTGCTAACAATTTTTTTTCCATTTTTGTCTCCATTTTAAGATCCTATAGGCAAATAATATAATACGACAGAAAGATTACAACTTTATATTTTATGAAAAGTATTCAACAGATAGAGTGATAAATCCCAACTTTATCGTCATTAACATACAGATTCAATGTAACCTTTTTAGTATACAATCTATATAGGATATTTAACTTAGGGAGTGTGTCTATGTTTGAATCTACTACCATAACCGTCGATGGAAATGAAGCCGTTGCTATGGTCGCCCATAAAATCAATGAAGTAATTGCTATCTATCCCATAACACCATCCTCCCCGATGGGAGAGTTTAGTGACCTCTACAGTGCAAAAAAAGAGAAAAATATTTTTGGCACCATCCCAACAGTGTACGAGATGCAAAGCGAAGGTGGAGCAAGCGGCGCGGTTCACGGCGCATTGCAAAGTGGTGCGCTGACGACGACGTTCACCGCTTCACAGGGATTATTGCTCATGATCCCCAATATGTACAAGATCGCAGGAGAGCTAACCTCAACAGTATTTCATGTCGCTTCTCGCTCTCTTGCAGCACAGGGGCTCTCGATTTTTGGTGATCACCAAGATGTTATGGGGGTTCGACAGAGCGGTTTTGCTCTGTTCGCATCTAATTCGGTCCAAGAAGCGCATGATTTTGCCCTTATTTCTCAAGCGGCATCGCTGCGCTCACGTATACCGTTTATCCATTTTTTTGACGGATTTCGTACCTCGCATGAGGTGAGCCGAATTCAGAAATTGAGCAACGACGTTTTAAAAGCGATGATCGATCAGGATTTAGTTGCTGCACACCGACGCCGTGCCCTCAGCCCCGATCACCCCGTTTTGCGAGGTACTGCACAAAATCCCGATGTCTATTTTCAAGGGCGTGAGAGTGTCAACCGATATTATCAAGCCTTGCCCAAAATAGTGCAAAGCGAGATGGATCGCTTTGCCGCACTTACGGGGCGAGCCTATAATTTATTCGATTATGTCGGGTCAGTGGATGCAGAGAGGATCATTCTCCTAATGGGTTCGGGTGCCGAAGCGGTGGAAGAGAGTGTAAATTATCTTGTAACACAAGGACAAAAGGTCGGAATGATCAAAGTGCGTTTAGCCTTGCCCTTTGCATCTGAAGCATTTATCGCAGCCTTTCCTCCGAGTGTCCATTCCATAGCGGTGCTGGATCGTACCAAAGAGCCGGGAAGTTTGGGCGAACCTCTTTATCATGATGTTCTAACAGCCTTGTTTGAAAACCAAGAATCGCTTCCGTTTAAGATACCTCGCATTATCGGAGGGCGATACGGTCTTTCGTCCAAAGAGTTCACCCCAGCTATGATCTTTTCGATTTACAAGGAACTCTCAAAATCATCCCCGAAAAATCACTTTACGATAGGGATCGACGATGATGTCACGTTCACCTCTTTGGAGTATGACCATAATTTTATCCTCGAGAATTCCGATCAGTTTCAGGCGGTATTTTATGGACTTGGATCGGATGGGACAGTCGGAGCGAACAAAAATACGATCAAAATAATCGGCACCGAGACAGACCATTATGCACAAGGGTATTTTGTTTACGATTCGAAAAAATCGGGTTCAATGACGACGTCCCATTTACGATTCGGTACGCAACCGATCCGATCAACCTATTTGATCCAAAAAGCTGATTTTGTCGGGGTCCATCAGGCAGTATTTCTCGAAAAACTGGATCTTCTGGATATTGCCAAAGAGGGTGCGGTCTTTTTGCTCAACACCCCGTATCCGAAAGAGGAGGTGTGGAATCGTCTGCCGCGTGTAACGCAAGAGAGGATCATCGAAAAAAAACTCAAATTCTATGCCATCGATGCGTACAAGGTGGCTCAATCTTCCAATATGGGACGGCGGATCAACACCGTGATGCAAACCTGTTTTTTTGCCATCAGCGGGATTCTTTCCAAAGAAGAATCAATAGCAAAAATCAAAGGATCGATCCAAAAAACCTACGGCACCAAAGGGGATGTGATTGTACAGATGAACTACGCCGCCGTCGATGCAACACTGGAAAATCTCTATGAAATCAATGTTCCATTATCTGTCAACTCTCAGCGTGAATTGCAACACACGCTAAAAGGAGAGATGAGCCCCTTTATCGAAGAGGTGATCGGTAAAATTTCTGCGTTTAAAGGAGATGAGATACGGGTATCGCAAATGCCTGATGATGGTACGTGGCCGACAGGAACGACGCAGTATGAGAAACGAAATATCGCCCAGGAGGTTCCACTGTGGGATCCTGAAACCTGTATCCAGTGTAACAAATGTGTTTTCGCCTGTCCCCATTCAGTCATACGTTCCAATGTTTTTGACATCTCCTACTTGCACGAAGCACCTGAAGGATTTGTGGCAAAAGCGGCAAAGGGAAAAAGTTTTGGTGAGAATGAGATGTTTAATATCTCTGTCGCTGTCGAAGACTGCACCGGATGCGCACTTTGTGTCGAAGTATGTCCGGCAAAAAACAAATCCGAAACCAATCTGAAAGCGATCAATATGACGCCGCAACTTCCGTTGCGCGAAGCGGCGATTATGCAGTGGGATTTCTTCCTCTCATTGCCGAAGATGGATCGAGAGAAACTCGACCATAGCAATCTAAAAGAGTCTCAGTTTTTGGAACCGCTGTTTGAATTCAGCGGAGCATGTCCGGGATGTGGCGAAACACCGTACGTGAAACTTGTTTCTCAGCTTTTCGGTGATCGGATGGTAATCGCCAACGCGACGGGATGCAGTTCGATCTATGGCGGTAATCTTCCGACCACTCCATGGCGAAAAAATGATGAGGGACGAGGTCCGGCATGGTCTAATTCACTTTTTGAAGACAACGCCGAATTTGGTCTGGGCTTTCGTTTGGCCATTGATGCCCATACTGAGCGTGCCAAAGGGCTGTTGGAAAGTTTGAAACCGCATCTGGATAGTTCGTTGGCAGATGCAATTCTTTATGCCGATCAGCATACGGAAATGCAAATCAATGCCCAACGCAAACGGGTGGAAGCGTTGAAGCTTGCGTTGGAGGTGTTGGGCATTGAAGAAGCCAAAACACTGATCGAACTCTCGGACTATCTTGTCAAAAAATCGGTTTGGATCATAGGAGGAGACGGCTGGGCATACGATATCGGCTATGGAGGACTCGATCATGTCCTGGCCAGCGGAAAAAATGTCAATATTCTTGTTCTTGATACGCAAGTCTACTCCAACACAGGAGGGCAGCAGTCCAAAGCAACCTTTACAGGAGCGGTTGCGAAATTTGCCGCAGGGGGGAAAGCGGGATTGCCAAAAGATTTGGCCGCAATGGCGATTGCTTATGAAAATGTCTACGTCGCCAAAGTTGCAATGGGGGCAAACGATACGGCAACAGTCAAAGCGTTTATTGAAGCTGAACAGTATGATGGGCCATCAATCATCATCGCCTACTCGCATTGCGTAGCGCACGGGTATGACCTGCGTTATGGATTTGATCAGCAAAAACGCTCAGTGGAGAGTGGATTGTGGCCGATATTCCGATTTAATCCTGATAAAATCAAAGAGAGAGTAAATCCGATGACCCTCGATTACAAGGGGCCAAAAATCGATGTCAAAGATTTCATGTACCGTGAAACACGCTTTAAAATGGCCGAAAAAATGAACAAAGAATCTGCCGAATCATTTTTAATTACCGCAGCACATACGGCGCAATCACTTTACGCGCGCTATCAAAATCTACATGAATATTATGAACCAGCACAGGAGGAAGAATAATGGAACTCTCTACCACATTTTTGGGTTTTACCCTCAAAAATCCCCTGATCGCCAGCGCCTCGCCGCTTACTGCCTCTTTAGAGAGTATCCAAAAACTCGAAGATAACGGTATTGCCGCAGTGATCATGCATTCTCTTTTTGAAGAGGAAATTAATCATGAGATACATCAAATTGACCATTTTTTGCATATTCATAGTGATTCGAATGCTGAAGCGATCAGTTATCTTCCCAGTGAGGTCGATTTTGACAATCTTCAAGCCGACCATTATCTCAATGAAATTCAGCGGGTTAAACAGTCAGTCTCGATTCCTGTCATCGCAAGTCTTAACGGGGTATCGGCGGGAGGATGGGTTAAATACGCAAAGAAGATCGAACAAGCCGGTGCGGATGGATTGGAACTCAATATTACTTATATCCCTACCGAAATCGATTTGGAGGGGAGTGTGGTTGAAAAAATGTACGTAGATACCGTTGCCATGCTCGCACAGGAGATATCGATTCCGATCAATGTGAAAATGAACGCCTACTTCTCCAATCCGGCCAATATGGCCAAACGCTTTGTGGAAGCAGGAGCGAGCGGATTGAGTATCTTTGATAATCCCACCGTAGTCGATGTCGATTTGGAACTTCTTACCACGTTGCAGCGAGCCAATATCACCAGTTCCTATAACCTCAGTGAGACGCTACGATGGTGTGCTATTCTTTACAATAAATTCCCCTGCTCACTGTGTGCCAATACAGGAATCCACAGCGCAGAGGATGTGCTTAAGGCCCTTATGAGCGGAGCCGATGCAACGGCATTGGCTTCGGTATTGCTACTCAAAGGGGAGGGGGAAATTAGAAATATATTAACTAATATGATAGAGTGGATGGAAAAACATGAATATATTTCGATAGCGCAAATGAAAGGCTCTATCTCTTTACTTCACACCGATAATCCTTCAGCGTATGAGCGTAACTCTTATATGTATGCCCTTCAGCATTATCGGCACTAAGATAAAAGTAGCTTTTGGACGTAAAGAGCGATTTGAAGCTCTTCATCGGTCGGAATGACGAGAAGGGCTATGTTCGTGTTTAAATCGTGAATCTGTGTCTCGCATGCACGGTTTTTCTCTTTATCAAGACTGATTCCCAGATGTTCTAGCCCTTCACACACCATTTCATGGATGAGCGGTGAATGTTCACCGATGCCGCCTGTAAATACGACTGCATCGACCCCCCGCAAGATGGCCATATACTCACCGAGCTGCTTCTTGAGTCGATAGACGAACATATCGATCGCCAATGCAGCGTTTTGATTTCCACGATTTTTTGCATCAATAACACTGCGTATATCATTTGTTCCTGCGATAGCGAGGAGGCCGCTTTTTTTGTTCAAAATAGTATCGATTTCATCGATACTCATTTTTGTTTCGCGCATGAGATATCCGATGATTGATGGGTCGATGCTCCCGCAACGCGATCCCATCATCAGCCCCTCCAGCGGTGTCATTCCCATCGATGTATCGATACTGCGACCATTTTCGATTGCACAGGCACTGACACCGTTACCGATATGAAAGGTGATGAGATTTAGTTCTTCGAGCGGTTTTTGCAGTATCAGGGCAGCTTGTGTACTCACATAATGGTGTGAGGTACCGTGAAAACCGTAACGGCGTACATGATACGATTCATACCAATCATGGGGGAGGGGATAGCGATAGCTATACGGTGGCATGCTCTGATGAAAGGCAGTATCGAAGATTGCAAAATTAGGAACATTCGGTGCAATAGCACGTGCGGCTTGAATCCCCTCGATATTGGCGGGATTATGCAGCGGTGCGAGCGGAATAAGAGAACGAATTTCATGGATGAGATCATCATCGATCCGTGCAGGTTCATGAAAACGCTCACCACCGTGAACAACGCGGTGACCGATTGCATCGATTTGGGTGATATCGATATCGTGAGTTTCGAGGTGACCTCGCATCACTTCAAATCCCTCATGGTGATTACGAATCTCTTCAATCAATCCATGGTTAATCATACGAAGCGTTTTTGTTTCATACACACTGTATTTAATGGACGAACTGCCGGCATTGATAACGAGGATACTCATACGACATTACTTTGTGCTTGGATGGCAGTGATAAGAATCGTATTAACGATATCGGCAATCTCACAGCCTCGGCTGAGATCGTTAACCGGTTTTTTCAGCCCTTGCAGTATCGGACCGATCGCGATTGCACCAGCGGAGCGCTGAACTGCTTTGTAGGTATTGTTGCCGGTGTTGAGATCAGGAAAGATAAAAATCGTTGCTTGTCCGGCTACCGCAGAACCCGGTAGTTTGATACGAGCGACATCAGGATCGATGGCGGCGTCGTATTGGATCGGCCCTTCGATGAGCATCTTTGGATGACGTTCTTTGACAATTTTGGTCGCTTCGCGTACTTTTTCAACATCATCTCCATGCCCCGAATTACCGGTTGAATAGGAGAGCATCGCGATGCGCGGTTCAATCCCGAATGATTTTGCACTGTATGCAGAAGCAATAGCGATCTGGGCGAGTTGTTCGGCATCAGGGGTCTGATTGACAGCGCAGTCGGCATAGACAAGTACTTTCGTATCCAGACACATGAAAAATAGACTTGAAACGAGTGAGATAGAAGGGGTTGTTTTGATAATCTGCAATGCGGGAAGTATGGTGTCTTGTGTCGTATGGATCGAACCTGAAACCATACCGTCTGCATCCCCTTTATGCACCATCATTGTTGCAAAATAGGTGCCATGACTCATCGAATCGATTGCGGTATTCATGCTCATCCCTTTGTGACGCCGCATTTCATAAAACTCTTCCGCATAGGGTTGCATAAGGGGCGAAGCAGCCGGATCGATGATTATTGCTTTGGAAATATCAAGCCCTAATGTATTTGCCTGATGGAGAATAATCTGCGGTTTGCCCAATAAAATAAGATCAACAACATCGCGTCGTAGCAGGATTTCAGCCGCACGTAAAATCCGTTCATCGCTGCTTTCAGGTAGAACAATACGTTTACGTGCCGTATACGCACGCTGATAGAGACTGTATTCAAACATTGCAGGGGTAACGATATCGCTGTGTGCGGTGCGGAGACGTTCACTTAAACGTTCCACATCGACAGCATTTATAAATGCCCCCATGGCCAGCGCAATTTTGCGTGTTTGTTCCGGATGCAGGGCAGGGGAAATAGCATCGACACTCAGCGCACTTTGATAGGTATCACTTTCGACGCTTAATATCGGAAGTGTCTTAAACTCAATTCCGTCGATCAGTTTTAAAATGCTCTGAGGCGGGATCAGCCCACCTGTGAGTAAGATAGCGGCAATTGAGTGAAATTCTTTGGATTGGTTGGCCTGTAATACACCCAAAATAATATCGAGTCGATCTCCCGGAACGATGATCAGATCATTCTCTTCAATACGGCTTAATAAATGTTCTATATTCATTGCCGCGATTATCGGTCGTTTGATACTCCGTTCCAGCTCTTTTGGCTCACCGACGAGCTGATGAGCGTTTAATACTTGTTTCACTTCCGCGACACTTAAGCGGTCTAGTTCATCGATCTCTCTCATGAAAAAAGTAGGGATACTCTGCTCATCATACTTTTCTCGAAATAAATGGTTGTTTTTTTCATCTAAACGGTTCACAAAAATGGCCATATGCTCTACTTGCTGATGTTTGAGAGATACGCGTTCCAAACTAATTTCATGAGAGAGATGTTCAAAAGATTTGCTTTTACCGTTGATGACACTGATATAGGGGGCTTGAAGGTTTTTAGCGATAACGTGATTGAAATTATACGAGAGCATTTTTGTAAAAGAGGTTTGATCCAGCCCTTGGATAAGGATAAAGTCATAGTGTCCTTCCAGTGTATGATATTGCTCTATCAAACGTTCTATGATATAGCCCTCTTTTCCCTCAGAGAGAAGTGTTTCAACTTCATCCAGCCCAAAGCCGTAACAGCTTTCAGCCTTTTGATCCAGATTAAAGTGAGTAAGGATAAAATGGATATCATTGTCGAGAATCGACGTATCGGCAATAACCGGTCTGAAAAAAGCGATTTTATTGACACGGCTTTTAAGCATTTCCATGATACCCATTGAGACGATGAGCGATCCGGCATTAGGTTCTAACGAAGCGATATAGAGATTTTTAACACTCACAAAAGCACACTCCTAAATGAAAATGTTTAACTTTGGGCTATCGTATGATCTGAGTTTTGTTTGATCTATTGGTTTTAATATATTACAGTAAATCCTTCATTTTTCCATTGCGATATTCCGCCTTTCATATTCAGCGGTGTGAATCCATTTGCAACAAGGATACGGGAAGCGGCAACACTACGGTTACCGCTGTGACAATAGACAATAATTTTTTTCTTTTTAACACTTTCAAGTTGAGAAAGATTTTCGGATAAAACCTGAACCGGGATCAGTGTTGCGCTTTCAATGTACTCGTTCGAGAACTCTTCTTGGGTACGGACATCTAGCAGAAAAACGTTTTTGTCATTTTCCAAAAGAGTATGCGCTTGCTGTGGAGTGATAGATTCAAAATCAGCGAATATCCAACCTTTTGCATAAGCAAAATAAAGAGCAATAGCGGCGAAAGCTATCCAATAAAGCAGATTTATGATTTGTTTTTTTTTCATTAGGAACCTTGAATTTTTACTATTTTAGCGTTTAAAAGGATAATGATCGTGATAGTTTGTGAAGAAAATAAAAAGTGGTGACCCCAACGAGATTCGAACTCGTATGGCCAGAATGAAAATCTGGAATCCTAACCATTAGATGATGGGGCCGTATTAATAAGAACAGGTAAACCTGAGCCGAAATTATAGAGTTTAATTGCTGAAAAAAAGCTAAATCAGCATATTTGTTTCCCACAAAAGTGGGAAGAGGGGAGATTAGTCGTTATAGAATGAGCGAAGTGCACGGATAATAACGGCATTTTTAGAGATACTCTCTGCTTTAGCGTTATCGTCAACCAACTCATAAACATCCAATGGCAATGAGATAGAGAAAGTTTTAGTTTCGATTTTTTTACGTTTAGATACAAGGCTTGTAATGTTTTGAAGCATTTCAAGGATTTTTTTCGTATCAATCGGTTTTTGGATAAAGCTGTTAACACCAACTTCGATTGATTCAGAGATTTTTTGAATATCGTTGCTCGCAGAGATAACGATGATGATTTGTGACGGGTTGATAGAACGGATACGGCGAGCAAGCTCGATACCATCGATTTCCGGCATGATGATATCAACAAAAACGATATCCGGATTAACTTTCTCATACATACGTAGTGCTTCAGCACCGTTATAAGCTGATGTTACGTCAGCAAAAAAGTTTTTGAACGTTGAACTCAAAAGATCATTCGCAACAACTTCGTCTTCGACGACCATTGCGGTCAGTTTTTTGGTTTGTTCAGTAAGTTGAATCAAATCTACATTGGATGACATGAGGACTCCTTTTGGTTGTTAGAAAATATCACTGTGGATAATTGTTGTAATTATAGATCATATTTTTTAGCATTACCTTAAAAAAACAATTTTGGTCTGAATAATTACAAAAACGGTTTTTGTGATCATGATTAGATATTAATGTTTTTTGAATTGTTCTAACCATTCTATATTGGATTCATTCGTTTTTTCTTGCTGTCTTAGAATAGAATCGATGATGCTGAGTAGGGTTTGTCGATCCAAAAATTGAAGTAAAGCAGGATCAATATGGGTGGGTTTGAGCCCATCATAGCGGTTTAGCAGGTTTTCAATATCGATAATGAGTTGTTCTTTAGTTGATTCCATGATGGAAGTGTAGTAAAAATGAGCTGAATTACCAAAGATGCTTTACACGGGAAACCGTATCATTGTTTTCAATATAATATATATTTAGTAAGTAGAGGAAACACTTTATTCTTAATATAATATTTTGATTTATAAAATTAATAATATATTTATTTATTAAATATATCTTTGTTTTTAATTCTAATATAATTTTATTATTGTAAAAAGGAAAGGAGAGGGGATAGAATACCAAAGTCATGATAAGGATGTACCCTTTCTTGATGAGTTAAATGGTTTAATCTGAACAAGGGATAATGCTTGTTTTGTACTAGTGATACTAAATCTCATGAGCTGTTTGCTAACTTTTCGTGTATTCTGTTTCATATTCAACATCAGGGTAAGCCTCCTTTTCCTGTGTATTTGGTTTGAATCGGCGGGCCAGCCAATCAAACTAACTATGTATCTCCATACAAAAACTCGTCTAAACGGCTTGCCAAAGTCTGTTTAGACACCACATTTGTTTCAATCTTCTTTTTTACGTCTTTTTTTCAGAGCACTTTTTTATCTATTGTTTAAGCTAACATCATAATTTTATTAGAAATAGCTTCATAATTTTTTAAATTACGATTTATTTGAGAAAATTTGTCATAACTTTTCAATTAAATATTGCTAGAAATTTGTTAATAAAATAGCTAGAAATACTTTTATTCTTAAGCGATAGAGAGGTCGTGTGTAATGTATTTGATACACATATTTATACTTTTGATGAAATTTTAGAATTGATTTTCTTTTCATTTTAATACAAAAATCCAAAGAGCCAAAGGGGGATTTTATTTTTATAGCCTATCTCGATATCATCGGAAGCGACATAGCTGTTTGAGATATCTTTGATTTGCTCAAAGCCTTTATTCTTTCCACCTATTTCAAACGTGTACTTATCGTCTACTAAAAAATCCCCTTTTTTAGAGCTATAGATCGATTCATCGATAAATCGGTTTTTAGCAGCAAGGGCATTTTTGATCTGGTTGACGAAAAATGCCTCTCTCATACTTCCAATATCGACAGACGAGGAGAGAGCAAAGGAAAGATTGGTATTTTGCATTAACAGCTTCTCGGGCTTGGATAGTACGTTATACCCTTTTTCTTTACTTCGCAGCGTATTGATGATTTTAGCCTGTTCCAGATGATTTAGATACTCGTATACTTTAGGTCTTGAAATTTGAGTTGCAGATGAGAGATCGGTGATATTAGGGATAAATGGGACATTGATTGCCAAAAGGTAAAGAAGCTTTTTGAGCTTTCCGATTTGTGCCATTTCAATTCGGTTAATATAGGGTAAATCGGTTTCAAGGATGAGATTGATCACTTGTACGAGACGTTGATGGAAATTATCTTTGTCTTCCAATACAAACGGATAGGCACCGCATTCTAGATATTCTTTAAAATATTTGAGTGGTTTGATCTGCGCTGATATATTTGTTGCAATCGCACCATGGTTCTCTAAAAGATCTTCGAGGCTGATAGGCTGGTATTCCATAGCACCACTAAGGCTCAAATATTCTCTAAAAGATAGATTTTCAAGAGTATAAATAAGGCTTCTTCGAGAAAGGTCCCCTTTTTGTTTATTGATCTGGAGGATCGAAGAACCTGAAAAGACGACTCGAAGAGCAGAAGCATCATAAATTGTTTTGACATGGCTTGACCAATCGTCATATTTATGCACTTCGTCGATAAATAATATCTCTCCCCCATAGCTTTCAAATTCCATGGCAAAATCATATAGAGATACCGATTGGAAATAGGGGTTGTCGAGCGAAATGTACAGCGCTTTATCACTCCCTTCATAGTTTTCTTTGATGTACTGGAGCATCATTGTGGTTTTTCCAAGTCCTCTTTGCCCCAAGATACCGATCGATTTAGATGTCCAATTGATTTGATCATAAAGGTAACGCTTTTTATCCAGTGAAATTGTGCGGAGCCGTTTTGCTTGTTCTTGGAAAAGTGTTTGTAAACTCATATAGGCAACCTATCTGTAAATATGTAAAGTAAGATTAACATTATTGCGATTAATTGTCAAGCCCTTGTTCAAAATTACTCTTTATTCGATTCAATGTATTAATCAATGTCGAATTCTATACCGTAATATCCTTTATGGTGTATGAAAACGATAGCGATGGAATTTCTACCGAATTATCATTAAAATTATAAATTTCATACAATAGCAAACAAAAATAATAACGTTATATAACATATTAAACATCAGTATGTGTTACTTTTAGTAAAACATTAAAATAATTATTTACTGTTTATTTAAAATATCACTTTTCTAAGAAACACTTAGTTATTATAAATTTCTTAAATAATTTAGATAATGAAGTGCCTATGAAACTACCCGCTATTTTTCTCCTAACTGCCTTGAATCTTTTATCTGCCCGTGAAATCACGTTTTCCGAGTTAAAAGAGAGTGCATTGCACTCTTCCCACCGTCTTAATCTCCGCTCCATCGACACAAAAATCGAAGAAGCCCGTTTAGAGAGTATCTATTCGACCCTCTATCCTCAGCTCTCTTTGGGTTACAGCGGTGAATATAACCATAACCTCGATCCCAAATCCTCCGGGAGTATTTCGGTGGGTGATACGACGATTAACTCTACCATCCCCTATGAGCACTCGGTAGCACTTCGACTAAATTACGAACTCTATCATTTCGGCTCTACGCTCAAACAGATCGAAGTAGGAGAAAAAGAGATTGCGCTAAAAAAACTCGATCAGTGTAATGAAGAGATCAAACTCTACCGAGAACTTCTCGAACATTATGTTCGTGCCCAGAGGGCCCAAAGTGAAAAAGCTTTCAAATCACACTATGCTCACACTCACTCAAGAACTCTACAGTCTCAAACAGCGTCTCTACAGTGCCGGCAAAGAATCCCGCGTTTCGGTCGGGGATGAAGCAATCCGTATCATCGATCTTGAACGTGACATCGAGCGCTCCTCCATGGAGTTTGACGAAAACATCATAGCCCTCTCTCAAAAATCCCATATCGATCTCAGTACGACCGATACCAGATTACTCCCTTTGGAAGCAAATGGGGACAATAACACATTATCCTTTTTCCATACCCCGCAAGCACGCAGTTATGAAGAAAAAATCCTCCAGAAACAATCCGAAATCTCGATGTTGAATCGCTCGCAGTTCCCGGTCGTATCGCTTTACTCATCGTACTATCTCTACGGATCGGATCAGGATAACTTTTCACACGGATTTGATGATATCCGTCCCAATAGCTGGAATGCCGGGGTAAGTTTGCGATGGAGTCTGTTCGAGGGGTTTAAATATAACAGTGAATCCGAACGTCTCCGTCTGGAACTTTCTCGCATCCGTGAAGAAGCTGAACTCTCACAGAGGGAATTCGATCACGAAACCCGCACCAAACATGAGAAGCTCAATCGTCTCATACAGCTCACCAAAAATGAAACCGAAGCACTCAATGAAACCCGCTCCAAACTCACCATGATCCAAAGACTCAGAGCGCAGGGTGAAGCGGACGCCGTGAGTGAGGTGAGCGTGAAACTAGAGGGACTGGAGAGAGAATTGACACTGAAATCTGAGATGATACAACATGCTTATGAGAGTGAATCGTTGAAATTACAGCATAGCGGAATTGAATCATGCACAGTGCACTAACCGCCCTCGAAGTCGCGGGTAAACTCAACCGCATCGCCATCGATACCCGCGTCATTATCAAAGAGTATGCTCTAAGTGAAAGCGAACCCTCCATCGAAGAGCTCACCCGTATTGCATCCGCCCAAGGATTCCGCGCAAGCATCAAAAAACTCTCCATCGAAAAACTGATCGAGAGCTATCCGATGCCGATCATTGTTCAAAAGATCGATGGCTCTTACATGAGCATCATCCAAGCCAATAGTGAGAAACAAGAACTACTGGTCTTTGACATCACCCGTAAAGAGCCTTATATTATGAGCTATGAAGATTGTAACGCTCAAAGCTCCGGTAAAAGCATCGTCCTTAAGCACCGTATTCTCAGCGCCGATGCCCGTTTCGGATTCGGCTGGTTCTTTCGACAGATCATGAAGTACAAAAAGGTGATGGCAGAGGTATTGATCGCCTCCTTCGTTCTTCAGCTATTCGGTCTCGTCGCGCCGCTCTTTACGCAGGTGATCCTCGATAAGGTTCTCGTACACCGCTCGATGAGTACCCTTGATGTCCTTGCGGTTGCTTTTATCGCCGTGGCGGTGTTCGAACTGATCCTCAATCTGATCCGCAGTTACATCTTCGCCCATACTACTTCCAAGATCGATGCCAAACTGGGGGCGAAGCTCTTTCACCATCTCCTCGCATTGCCGTTCGTCTATTTCGAGAAGCGTAAAGTGGGGAACATCATCGCCCGTGTCCGTGAGCTTGACCAAATCCGTGAGTTCATCGCTAACAAATCGGTTACCCTCATCCTCGATGTCCTTTTTTCAGTGGTCTTTGTCGCGGTGATGCTCCTCTACAGTGTAAAACTCACCCTTGTTGTACTGGGATTCGTCACGGTCATCGCCATCCTCTATCTTATCATCACTCCTGAACTGCGCCGCAGACTCGAAGAGAAGTTTCAGATGGGGGCGCAAAGCAACGCTTACCTCGTCGAAGCGGTGACGGGGGTACAGACGGTCAAGTCCCTCGCATTAGAGGGTTCGATGCAGCGCAAATGGGAAGATTATCTCGCCCGTTACGTCAATGCAGGATTTCAGCTCAGCAACCTCTCGAACATCCTAGGCGGGGTGAGCGGAGCACTTCAAAAGCTCCTCACTATCTCGATGCTCTACATGGGGGTGACGTTGGTACTAGAGGGGAAACTGAGTGTCGGTCAGCTTATCGCCTTTCAGATGTTCGCAGGGCAGTTTACGGGACCGGTATTACGACTGGTGAATCTATGGAACGAGTTTCAACAAACACTCCTCTCGGTGGATCGTCTAGGCGATATCCTTAACACCCCGACAGAGCAAACCAATGACAAGGCAATCACCCTCCCTAAAATCGATGGAAGCGTGAACTTCGATAACATCGTCTTCTCCTACGCTCCCGATTCTCCCGCTGTACTAAACGGTATCAGTGCCGAAATACCTATCGGGAGCAGTGTAGGACTGGTAGGACGCAGCGGCAGCGGTAAGAGTACGATCACCAAACTGATCCAACGTCTCTATATTCCTAACAGCGGAACGATCTACATCGACGGAGTAGACGTCCGCCATATGAACCCCAAATGGCTCCGTAACAACATCGGAGTGGTACTCCAAGAGAACTACCTCTTTAGCGGTACGATCAAAGAGAACATCTCTCTGAGTCGTCCCGATGCCCCGATGGAGCATATTATCGCCGCATCTCGTATGGCGGGAGCCGATGAGTTTATCGCTGAACTCTCAGAGGGGTATGATACCCAGGTAGGGGAGAGAGGTGCCGCACTCTCAGGCGGTCAGCGTCAGCGTATCGCTATCGCCCGCGCCCTGATCACCAATCCTCGCATCCTCATATTTGACGAAGCAACTTCGGCACTCGATTATGAATCGGAGCGGATTATCCAAGACAATCTCCAAAGCATTAAAACAGGACGCACGATGTTCATCGTCGCCCATCGCCTCAGTACCGTCAAAGATTGTGACATCATCATCGTGATGGACAAAGGGCACATCGTCGAGCGCGGAAGCCACGAAGAGCTAATGCGATTGCAGGGTTATTACTACAAACTTACCACACAGCAAGGGTTATAACGATGGGCTTATTTCATACCAAAGACAAACACGAATTTACCCCGCTCCTCGTCGAGATCGAAGAGCGTCCCACGTCACCGCTCGGAAGAAGCCTGCTGTATGCCATCCTCGCCTTTATGGTGATAGGACTCCTTTGGCTCTTCCTCGCCAAAATCGACGTGGTAGTGAGCGCACGGGGCAAAGTCGTCCCTGATGGTGAGATAAAAACCCTTCAGCCTGTTGAGACGGGGGTAATCAGCGCTATTCATATCAAAGAGGGGCAAAGTGTTAAAAAGGGGGAGGTGCTGATGGAGATCGACCCCTCGCTCACCCAAAGCGATCTGGAGTCCAAACAAAAGAACCTAACACTCCTCGATTTAGAGATTGAACGCCTCGATGCCCAGATCAACGATAGAGCCTTTCATCCTAGCAGTAAATGTCAAGATACTGCCGCCATCGCCACCCAGCAGATGATGTATACTTCCGGTAAACTCGCTTACGATCAACAACGTCAAGTTCTCCAAGAACAGATTCGCCAAAACGATGAAGCGACCGAAGCGGCAAAAGCGGATAAAAGCAGACTCAAACAACTCTTAGCCTCCGCAAAAGATCACGAAGCCCGTCTCAAAGAAGTCCTCGACATCATCGCCAAACGTGACTACGTCGAAGCACAGAACCAACGGATAGAGTACCAAGAACAGCTCACCATGAAAGAGCATGTCATTGCCCAATCGCAGGGCAAACTAAACGAACTAAACCAACAGCTCCGCCTCATCACCCAAGAGTACCGCAACAAACTCTTAGCCGAACTCACCCAAAAGTCCAAAGAGGCAACATCCCTGCGCACCGAAGTCGAAACAACCCAGTTTCGTAACGCCAAACAGCAGATCATCGCTCCTGTGGATGGTTATATCGGAAAACTCTTAGTCCACACCGTAGGAGGAGTCGTCACCCCTGCAGAGAAACTTCTCACCCTAATCCCCAAAGGTGTCCCCCTCATCATAAAAGCGACTGTACAAAACCAAGACATCGGATTCGTGACCAAGAAGATGGAAGCAGCAGTGAAGATCGATACGTTCGATTTCCAAAAATACGGACTCATCCACGGAGAGGTCAAACACATCGCCGATGACGCTATCGAAGATGAGAAACTCGGACCCGTCTATGAGATCGCCATAGCACCATCAAATCTGACCCTCAAAGGGGAGGGGAAAACCCTCTCCATCCATCCGGGGATGAGTGTCACCGCAGAGCTCAAAGTCGGTAAACGCCGAGTGATCGAGTTCTTTATCTATCCGATGATCAAATATTTGGATGAAGGGTTGAGTGTAAGGTAATACCATGCAAAACTATATCAGTATGTACGACGACGTTTTAAGTAAAAGCTACTGCCAAGATTTGATCGAGCGATTCGAAGCCAATCCACAGTGTCACCATAATGTGCGTAATACGCATGATGAGTGGCAGATGCGTTTCACTCAGATCAACCTCTATCAACACGAAATCTTTGGTGATGACGTCACATTCCTCAGCCATCTATTTCGTGAAGCGATCGAACGTTACAAAGAAGACAATGAAATCGTATCACACCAATGGCCGAGGGAGTACACGTTCGAGCAGATACGGATGAAACGTTATCAGCCCGGAGGGGATGATCGCTTCGATACCCACGTGGACGTCACCGATCATGATTCGGCGAGACGGTTTCTAGTTGTGTTTTTCTATCTGAATGATGATTTTATAGGCGGTGAGACCGACTTTCCGCAGATGGGAATTATGGCGAAACCCAAACCGGGGAGGCTGATCATGTTTCCGCCGATGTGGGGATGGCTGCATCAAGCTAAACCTATAGTGAGGGGGAGTCCGAAATACATTGTCGGAACGTTATTGCATTACAAATAAAAATCAAAAAGGGGGAAGAAAAATGAAAATGGAAGAGTCGAACTTTAGAGAGGTAAGGAGTAAAACATGAGGAATATGGATTTCTTTTTTGAACTAAGACACGATGAAAAATCAAACTCAACACAAAGGAAAGTAGCATGAAAAAGATTTTTCTATTATCCATCCTCACCATTACAACTCTTATCGCCCAAAACGAAGCCGCCTATACGATCACGGGTACAAAAGACCCCCGCTTGGACGCTACCTACGCCGCTACCTACGTGAGTCAAAACCTCACCGATGATGCCTGTTCCTATTACGAAGGGGATAAAGGGTTTCGACGTCCCAAAATCGCGAGTCGCAGGATGTCGGTTCCCGATGGGAATTACACACTTACACTTCCCATTACACTGACCGAAGAGGAGAATAAATGCAGCTATCGATTTACAGGATTAGAACTCTACATGCGACGCCAATACGACAATGAGCTTTCCTCCATTCACACTATCCTCAGTGATAAAAAGAAAGTCAGTCCTATTTACTGGAAAACAAAAGGTGGTGAAATGTGGAATAAATACCCTGACACCCCACCCAATTTAGAAACCGATAAAAAATACTTCCGTATCGCCAAAGAGAGTACGTTTTTGTGTAAGACATTTTGGTTTGATAAAGGACGATATGCTGAGGCACATAGTCAGTTCCACTGCACCATGCAAATCGATAATGACGTCAACCGAACGCTTTATCAAAAAGATCCGGTTATCTACTCGTTTAGCCATCCCGAATTCGGTGTGGATGTAATCGAGAACGAGACGATGCACATCGATATCTTGGTCGATGAAAAGAATTGCAAAATGATGGAAAATAGACGCATAGTTCCTGACAACTTCAGGGAACTCGAAAAACCAAATCTTTTACAAAAACTCTTCTAAAAGGAAAAACCAATGGCAACACGAATCGGAGTCTTTTTTGACGGAACGGGCAATAACATGTGGAACGATGTAAAAATCGGAGACGGATCACAAAGCAATGTGGCAAAGCTCTATCAGCTGTACAAAGATAGTGGATATGAAGTTCGCTATGCCGAAGGGGTCGGAACCGAAGCGTATACCCAAGGTCATACGTTTACCGATGCTCAAATCAAGGATATCAGGGATAATAATGTCGATCGAAACAGTTTTTACCGCACGTTAGGATTGGCGGTAGGAGAAGGTGCCAAAGCGATCGTAGATAAAAAAATGGCTGAGATTGAAGCATATATTTTGCAACATCCCGGCGAAGAGATTATCGTAGATGTCTACGGTTTTAGCCGTGGTGCTACCGAAGCACGGGATTTTATTAATGAGTTCAATGCCAAATATGCCGATTTAAACGGCAGTGCGATAGGATTTGTAGGACTGTTTGATACCGTCGCTTCAATCGGAATGGCGAACAGTATCAACATCGGATACAACTTGGATTTGAATGAAAACTCCGCAGATCGAATCGTCCATATCATCGCTGATGATGAGACGCGGGGAAACTTTCCGCTCGAATCGTTGTATAACGGTGGATGGGGCTTGCAATCGAATATGAATGAGATTTCCAATATGGGTGTCCATTCCGACATCGGTGGCGGATACGGCGTACTGGATATGAACAAAAAAATCGTCATCGATTCGTATTATCATGTCTATACCAACGGCAGAGAAGAGGGCGATGCAAAACTTGCCAGTCTGAATGATTATGTAAACAGTTTGAATGCGAGTGCAGGGAAAATAAAGTATAGATTGGAATCTGATTATGATTCGCTACCTGCAACCGGAGATTGGACTTTATCGGCGATTATCATTGAAGAAAAAGAGTTCGGATTTGGGCTAAGCAATGTCTCACTGAACGATATGTACAACAGCATCAGACAAGCCGGAATTGCTCTCGCTCCGGTTAGTACTTTGGGTGCAACTATGTATAAAAATCAAAGCTACAGTAATTATGCCATACCGCAAAATATTGACCAAAGTTATGTGCATATTTCATCATCAAATACATGGTATGGACAGTCGGCATCGGACTGGATAGCCAATCATCAGACTTCTTCAGGAATTCGTGTCGTTTACCCGAATGATCCTGCCAATTCCGAAGACAAACTTCTCCTACTCTCCGCCGAAGATAAAACCATCCTCCATTATCTAAGCAGTGATTACACCATCATCGGCACCGAAAAACAGTTTGACGATATCACCGAAAATATTGTTCAAAACGCCCCTGAATTTATGACCCATCGCCTAGAGTATATCACTCAGCTGTTAAGTGACAACCCTGACCAAAGCGGAACACTCTATCAAGACCATTATTTGGGGAAATCATTTTACGGTCAAAAGATTAATGGAATAGCTTTGGTCGATTTTGCGGCAAGCGGGGATAATATCCTCGTATACGATGACAATAATGAAGGTCAGATTGTTTACGCCAAAGAGGGAGAAGACCTTGTTTATACGGGAGGTGGTAATGATGTACTTGATGGTGGGGCAGGCAATGACATCCTTTTAGGCGGAGAGGGCTTCGACACATACTACTCTAGTGATGGCGATACTATCGATGACAGTGACGGAAAAGGGGAAGTCTATTTCGAAGGGTTTCAACTCACCGGAGGAACCCTCACCGGAATCTACGGCAACACAAAGACCTATGAAGGAGATGGAGGAATCTATGTCCTGCGTTCGGACAATACTCTCATTTTTTCTAAAGAGGGTAATTTTGTCACGATCAATAATTTTGATAAAAAAGCAAACGATTTAGGAATAGAGCTCACAGGCGATGACCTCGAACTATCGATTTTCGCCCCTATTGTCAGTGAAAACATCGAGAACGGGGTTGCTACTGGTGCCATCACTCTCTCACACGCTTACGGCGAAGATGTCATCGTCACGATGTATACCCAAGATGATAGTGCGATTGCCGGAGAGGACTATGTTGCCCGCCCGACATTTGATGTTCGGATTCCGGCTGGAGTGACGTATGCAGAATTTGATATATCGATCCTCGATGACAAAAAGCCTGAATCGACTGAAACCTTTTATGCTCTAGTAGAGAGTGTTCGAACCACCAGTGGGGAGAGTGTTGACTTCATCCTCGTAGACGTTCAGCCGTTTGTTATCGAAGATGATGATAGTGATGAAGAAAACAATAATAATGACGACGGGTACGTTCATGTAAAAGTTTCCGACGGATCACGCATCGAAGACAACACAGTGATGCGATTTGACATTACACTCTCTAAAGCACTTGAACAAGACATCACCATAGATCTCGCAACAATGGATGGAAGTGCGACAAGCGGATCGGACTATATGGGATCACAAGGTTCCGTTACGATCCGTGCAGGATCGACATCCGCCTATTACACCGCGATGATTTTCGAGGACAGTGAGATCGAAGGTAACGAAACCTTTACCCTCACCCCGACAGGGCATAACTACAGCGGAAGTGAGAAGGTATTGCTCGACAATAACGCGACAGGAACCATTATCGACGATGATATTCCCGTAGAAGTAACCTTCTCCTCCGCTCAAGCTTCCGAACTCAGCGGAGCGATCCACTTTACTGTGAGTATCTCTAAAGTGCTTGAGTCCGATTTGGATATCGACTTTGATACCTTTGACGGTACAGCGATCGGAGGAAGCGACTATGCAGGGCTTAGCGGAACTGTAACCATTGCGGCAGGGAGCCGAACAGCAGAGATTACGATACCGTTGATCAATGATAAAATCCCCGAAGATTTGGAGTATTTTATGATAGCGCCGACCGGATCTTTGTATCATGGTCAAGATAGTATCAACGTGTTTTTCAACAATGCCGGAACAGGTACCATCATCGACGATGACGATCCCGAATACATCCTCATCCATATCTCCGATGCGGCGGCAGGGGAGAATGCGGAGAGTATGACGTTTAATGTCACCCTCACCAAACCTCTGGATAAAGATATCACGATCCATACCAGCCAAGGCTCCACTACGATAACAGCAGGGGGCACATCGGGAAGCGTAAGTATGACATGGAGTGATGATTGTGTCATCGAACCCGATTCGACCTTTAGTGTCTATCCAACAGGGTATGACTATAACGGCACTCTCAAAGTCCTATTTGCCAATGACGCGACAGGAACTATCTATGATGATGACCATAGCGGTCCGTGTGGAGATAGTTGTAATAACGGACACGCCCCGTGCGATCCCCCACCACCGCCACGTCGTGACCCA
The DNA here is from genome assembly GCF_001829605.1 of Sulfuricurvum sp. RIFCSPLOWO2_12_FULL_43_24. Classification (NCBI taxonomy): domain Bacteria; kingdom Pseudomonadati; phylum Campylobacterota; class Epsilonproteobacteria; order Campylobacterales; family Sulfurimonadaceae; genus Sulfuricurvum; species Sulfuricurvum sp. RIFCSPLOWO2_12_FULL_43_24. The sequence continues at coordinate 40,346 of NZ_MIBT01000108.1, forward strand.
CTAGTGCTCGATCTGAACCAAGACGGAGAGATCTCTACGGTATCGCTTGCTGATTCTAGTGCCTATTTTGATATAACGGGAGATGGGATCAAAGAGAGAGTAGGGTGGGTGCAAGCCTCTGAGGGAATCGTCGTAATGGATAAAAACGGTAACGGTAAGATCGACTGTATCAGCGAAGTATTCGGTACCGCAACGACGAGCGGATTTTATGAACTCCGACAACTCGCCGATAGCAACTATGACGGAGTTATCGACCGACGTGATGAACTCTACAACCAGCTCAAAGTGTGGCAAGACACTAACCAAGATGGTATCAGCCAAGCAAGCGAACTAAAAACCCTAGCCGAGGCAGGAGTCAAAAACATCCAACTCGATGTCATCGGTACCAACATCAACCTAAATGGGAACCTCCTCTCCGAAGCGGGACGCTATTTCAAATCAAACTCAACACAAAGGAAAGCAGCATGAAAAAGTGGTTAATAACCTTACTGTTTATATTAGGTGGAATGATATTTCCTACACAAGTATTGAGTAATACTCAAATAGAGTCTCAAGTTACACAGATATATCATGATTACGGGGTTCGTGTTCTTTATCAATATGATCGTGATCAGTATTTTGGAATGAAATCCAAAGCACCTCCTATTAATGCACAAGGAGAACAAATGTCTGATGCTGAGATTCTTAGACTTCTTCCAATTATCAAAGAATTTTTAGGATTCTATCCTAAAGAGGTAATAGTAAAGAATTTGAAAGTGCTCTATTTGACAAAAGAACTAATTTTATATGGAAAGAGCTTTGGTGCCAGTTATGGTAAGACAGGGCTGTATATAAAAAATGAACATAAGAGCAAAAAATATGATAAATCTTTTTTACTAGGAACTATGCATTCAGAATTTTCAAGTATTTTAATGAAAAATTATTTCTTTTCTGAAGATGTTTGGAAAGGTGCAAATCGCGGTGATTTTGAATACATAGGAAATGGTAAGGATATGCTAGGCGGAGGTGACTCGTATACTCAAACATCTGAATTACTATCAAAAGGGCTTATTTGTAAATATGCCCAGGCAAGCGTCGAAGAAGATTTTAATATGATAGTTTTTTGGTTATTTACAAAACCGAATGAACTTAAAGTGTTAGCAAAAAAATACCCGATTATCAATTCAAAAATGTGGATGGTTATCGATTTTTATCAACTCTCGGTAGATAGCCGAATAAAATTTTAAGGAGTCAAAAATGTTTTTATTTCCAATGGTATGGTCAAATGTAGTATGGTGGACAAAAGAGGCGTTAACAAACTATTTGATAGATAGACGTAATACTTTAAGAGCAAATTTAATGATAGATCAACAACGGCTCCGTGAGCTAAGGGAATTGAATAGCGGAGCTAATGGTACATTAACACGGTTGAGAGCAATTAATAAACAAGGTCTAACTGATGGTATCAAAAGTTTAATCGATGATTATCGTAGAAATAATGGAGAAATCACCAATAATACAATTATAGGAATTATTGACACGTTTAGTGCGATGAATCCGATAATAAAAATATTTGCAAATCCGCTTAAAGTATCGTTAATTAACCTTAAAGGGCGTATAGATGATCGGAATGCTATTTTAAATGCGTTACTGCAATCAATGAATCCTGCTATTGATAAATATCAAAAAGATGTAGAATATTATGAGAAAAAAATTGAAGAGCAACGTCAAAAAGTTATTGAAGCAAGTAATGAACTAGCACAAACAGAAAGTTTATTGCGAGAATTAGGTAGCGAAGCTGACAACCCGAATGACCCTGACAACCCGAATGACCCTGACAACCCGAATGACCCTGACAACCCGAATGACCCTGACAACCCGAATGACCCTGACAACCCGAACGACCCTGACAACCCGAACGACCCTGACAACCCGAATGATCCAGATAACCCGAATGATCCAGATAACCCGAATGATCCAGATAACCCGAATGATCCAGATAACCCGAATGATCCAGATAACCCGAATGATCCAGATAACCCGAATGATCCAGATAACCCGAATGATCCTGACAACCCGAATGATCCAGATAACCCGCCTCCACATGCTCCACCACTTCCCCCACCACCGCCGCGCCATGACCCGCTGGCACTGGATATGAACCAAGACGGTGAAATCTCTACCGTATCGCTTGCCGATTCGACCGCCTATTTCGATCTCACTGGGGATGGTATCAAAGAAAAAGTAGGCTGGATACAATCATCGGACGGACTGGTAGCCTATGATAAAAACGGTAACGGCAAAATCGACGGTATCAGCGAAGTATTCGGTACTCCGACCGTCAACGGATTCGAGGAGTTGCGCCGTATCGCCGATAGCAATTATGACGGAGTGATCGACCGACGTGACGAACTCTACAACCAGCTCAAAGTGTGGCAAGATACCAACCAAGACGGTATCAGCCAAGCAGGTGAGTTAAAAACCCTAGCCGAAGCGGGTGTCGCCAAGATCGAGCTGGATGTATTCGCCACCAACATCAATCTCAACGGAAACTTCCTCACCGAAGCAGGACGTTATAGTGACAGTACAGGGACACGTTCACTTGCTGCGGATGTCGAACTCATTTTCGACGCACGAATCACCACCGTGGATATCTCTCTCATCCCTGATTATACGATCCATCCCGAATCATTGACTCTTCCTCAGCTCAGAGGTTACGGTGCAGTCTATAATAGTTCTATTGCCTACAATGTTAACCCAAACCTTCTCAGCCTCGCACAATCTCTGACATCAAATCCTTCAACCGTCGCCAACCGTTTCGACGAGTTTATCGCCGAATGGTCGGGGCTGAATACCCTTCTTCGAAATGCTCAGGAGAAATACGCTCTTACCTCTGTTCCGGTTCTCTCGGAAATGGATAAAAAGGTATGGATATACGAACACTTCATGGGAGATGCCAGATTTAGCAGTGGGATCGAATCACGGATTAATCCGACTATATTGGTAATAGCTAATAATCAAAACTTCAAAAATGCAAGGAGAATAGCATGAATCAAGATGAATGGGACAAAATAAAAGAGCAAATCAAATACCAACAAAATATCGGTGACAAACATCCTGTATTACGCAAAATTCGAAAGTTAATTTTATGGTTTTCACTTGTGATCGTTCCATTGATGCCGTTAGTGTTGACTGAAAACTTTGTAGCTACATCCACATTATGTCAATGGTTTATAGGTGTGATGTCCTCATGGATACCGGGAATAGATGTAATATCGCATGCAAGTGTAATTCCAAATATTTCGGCTTTAGTAGTTTCTCTTGCATGGATAGCAATATGCTTGTTGTTTATTGTATTGCTTCAATTTTTGTTGGAATTAGGATCTGAAAACTATTTCATTTTTTTCTCAAAATCAACCAAACTAATGATTGTATTTTTGATCTTTGCAACATTGGTTTTGATGGATGAATTTGATCCGTCGAGTCATAGGAGTTTTTTTTATGGTACGACAGCGTTGTTTGATCCAAGTACACGGCACAATTTCTCACATACGATGATACAGTCAAGGATGGGTTTAGGATTATTTGCATTTTTTGAAATATTTTGGCTTATGGCTATGTCTTTAGGCTGGGTTATGGCGAGTTTGCAAATTTTTGGAAAGTTAATTAAAAGGAGTTAAATATGAATGATACAAATACAACAGTACAATTGGAATTGTTTCTAAACACTGAGGACACAATATCTAAATTTTTGAAAGCAATTGGTGATATTGGTGTGCCCTTGAAGGACTTACCAGGTGAAGTTACAGATGCTTTTGGTAAGATCGGAGAAAGGTTAGGAGATGCAGTTACTCTTGCAAATCTTTTGAATTCTAATGACCCTTGGAGAGAATTTTTTGGGATCGTTGGTGAAGCTTCAGGTGGCATAGTAGGTGGAGGGTTGGGTGGTCTTGGTGGAAGCACATTAGGTGCTGCTGTAGGATTGCTCAGTGAAGGAGATGTGTATGCATCTGTCTTGGGTTTTCTTGTTGGAGGTGGAATAGGAACGGCTGGAGGCGCAGTTTGGGGTGGTGATAAAGGCAAAGAACTTATGCAAGAACTTTATGATTACATAAATTCTTTGCCACATTATCAAGAGCTAACCGATGCACAAAGAGCTGAACTAGCGCAAATGATAAAAGCGGGTATTCAACCATGGGAATATCAACCAAACGACGATCCCGACCTCACCTACGATCCAAAGAATTTTAATCCGAACACACCTGAGCCGGATACAGACCGTGATGGAATACCTGACTTGATCGATCCCGATATGGATAATGATGGAATACCAAATAATCAAGATACAGATAGAGACGGTGACGGAATTCCTGATGATATCGATCCCGATCCATTTGCACCTGAACCCAGTCCCGACGATGGTCACCCATTCGATCCCGAAACATTCGATCCACCGCGCCGCAGTGACCCATTAGTCCTCGATTTGAACAAAGACGGTCTAATCTCCACTGTCTCACTGACTGAATCGACTGCATTCTTTGACCTTACGGGTGACGGTATCAAAGAAAAAGTAGGCTGGGTAAGTGCCTCTGAGGGGATCGTAGCATTCGATAAAAACGGTAACGGTAAGATCGACGGTATCGGCGAAGTGTTCGGTACGGCTACCACCAGCGGATTTGCGGAACTGCGACAACTTGCCGACAGCAACTATGACGGAGTGATCGACCGACGTGATGAACTTTACAATCAGCTCAAAGTATGGCAGGATAGCAACCAAGACGGTATTTCACAAGCCAATGAACTAAAAACCCTATCCGAGGCAGGGGTCACTAAAATAGAGCTGGACGTATTCGCCACCAACATCAACCTAAACGGAAACCTCCTCACCGAAGCGGGACGCTACAGTGATGCTACAGGGACACGTTCACTCGCTGCGGATGTCGAACTCACCTTTGATGCACGGATCACGACGGTGGATACTTCTCTCATCCCTGATTATACGATCCATCCCGAATCGTTGAGTCTTCCAAGCTTGCGAGGTTACGGTGCAGTCTATAATAGCTCTATTGCCTACAATGTTAATCCAAACCTTCTCAGCCTCGCACAATCTCTGACATCAAATCCTTCCACCGTTACCAACCGTTTCGACGAGTTTATCGCCGAATGGTCGGGGCTGAATACCCTATTGCGAAACGCTCAGGAGAAATACGGTCTCTCAACCGCTCCGATCCTCTCCGAGATGGATAAAAAAGTATGGATATACGAACACTTCATGGGAGATGCACGGTTCAGCAGTGGAATCGAACAGCGAATCAATGCAACGGCATCGGCGATGAAAACGGGAGGCTCTGCGAATGTAGCCGCAGGTAGTTATACCAATGCTAACGTCAACACTGCCTATGGTAGACTCCATGATCGTTATGAAGCGATATTCGCTCTTCAGGCACTTTATCCCCCGATTATGGATACCATGACGTTTGACATGAGTATCGATGAGTTTGTGATCTCCGATCCGAGTGTATTTACCCAAAGCGTAACTGATTATCTCAACAATTCGGATAACGCTATCGAAGCCAAACTCTATCTCGCCGATGCGATGAATACATTGGAAACGACTTTCCTCGATTTTGGTGCCGCAACTATCACCGCAAGTATCACCGACCCACTCATGAAAGAGCTCATCAGCGGAGTCTATGCCGGAACGTATAAAGCACACGTTTATGAGAACGGCATTTATACATCGGGCAATATCCTCGCCGTCGGTAGCGAAAACGGCGAGTCGATCACCATCAGTGGTTCGGCAGGCTCAACCGTATTGGCAGGTGAGGGAGATGACGTCATCCACGGCTCAAGCGGAAATGATGTCTATCTCTACCGCAGAGGTGACGGAGCGGATACAATCATCGACGGAGGCGGTAGCGATACTCTCCGCCTCACCGATATGCTTCAAAGTGATATCGTTCTGAGAAGTGAGGGTAAAAACCTGATCCTCGCACGCGCCGAAGATGGCAAAGCGTTTGAAGAGTTGAGCGATAAAGTGACACTCGTCAATTGGTCGGATAGTGTCAACCGTATCGACACTGTCCGATTTAGTGACGGCAGCAGTCTCGATTTCGCTCAGGTTATCCGTGATTATTTTATCAGTAGCAACGATGATCGTATCGATCTGACAGGTAATGCCGATGTCATCAATGCCCTAGCGGGTAACGATGTAATACATGGTCTGGGTGGAAATGACACGATTAACGGTGGTGAGGGTGAAGATACTCTCTACGGTGATGCGGGAGATGATACCCTCAGAGGTGATGAGGGGAATGACAAACTCTACGGCGGAGACGGAAACGATAGCTTAATCGGTGGTTCGGGTGACGATACCCTAGATGGCGGAAGAGGTAACGACACCTATCTCTATAATTTCGGAGACGGTAAAGATGTTATCACCGATAGTGCAGGAGTGGACACATTAAAATTTGGCGCAGGGATCGATGATTCTATGCTCACCGTTCAGTATCTAAGCCATGGTGACATGGTGATTGCACTCAAAGAAGAGGGTAAAACATTCGAAGAGCTAAAAGACACGATTATAATCCGTGGATGGAGTAATGTTTCCAACCGTTTGGAAAACATCCTCCTCATCGACGGTACGGCGATCAACCTCGATTCATTACAAACAGGAACTGAAGGCGATGATATTCTCACCTTTGGTGATAGCGGGATAAGTATCGATCTGCTCGGCGGTAATGATACCGTTACGTCGGGTAATGGAAACGATGTGATTGCAGGCGGAGCGGGCAATGATACCATCAATGCAGGGAATGGTAACAACAGCATCGACGGTGGTGAAGGTAACGATACCATCACTACAGGAAGCGGTGCCGATACGATTAGCGGCAGTAGTGGAAATGACACCATCAACTCCGGTGCAGGCAATGATACCCTAGAAGGCAATGAAGGGGATGATATCCTGATTGCCGGAGATGGCAAGGATACCCTCAGCGGAGGAGTCGGAACTGACACCCTTCATGGCGGAGCAGGAGATGATCTTTATCTCTATTCGCGCGGAGACGGCAAAGACACCATCATCGACGAATACCGATACGGCTATAACGGTTCCAACCAGTCCAACGCCGGAAACGATACTCTCCGTTTCGGTGAGGGGATTAGTCAGGATGATCTAATCGCACACGTCAGCGGGGACGATCTGATTATCGCTCTAAAAGAAGATGGCAAAACATTCGAAGAACTCGGCGACGTCATCACGATTAAAAACTGGGTCAACACGGCCAGCCGTGTTGAGACGATTGCGCTGAATGATGGGACTATTGTCGATCTCGCATCTATCCAAAGCGCAACCGAAGGGGATGATAATCTCATCTACAGCGACAGTATGACGACAATGGATGCACTGGGCGGGGATGACACACTCGTAAGCGGTGCGGGTGCGGATACGCTCAGAGGCGGGGATGGTAACGATACTCTTCGTAGTGGGGCGGGAGATGATGCCCTTTATGGCGATGGCGGTAATGATACACTTATCGGCGGAAGCGGAAACGACACTCTAATCGGCGGTGTAGGTAACGATACCCTCTACGGTGAGAACGGCAACGATACACTCAGCAGTAATGCAGGAGACGATACGCTAATCGGTGGATTAGGTGATGATACGTACCTCTTTAACCTCGGTGACGGTCGAGATACCATCATCGACGAGTACACCTACGGCTCAGGAGGGAACGACACTCTCCGTTTCGGTGAGGGGATTACCAAAGCTGATCTCGTCGCCCGTTCCATACCCGGCAGCAACGATCTGCAAATCGCCATTCGTGAAAGCGGTAAAGGGTTCGATGCACTCAACGATATCGTAACACTGAAAAACTGGTTTGACGCCAACAAACGGATCGAGAACATTACCCTCTTTGACGGAACGATTGTCAGTCTCTCTGAAATGCAGGGGGGGACGGACGGAGACGATTACCTCGTCTTCGGTGATAGCGACACGGTAATCGATGCGATGGGCGGTAATGATACCGTGATCAGTGCTAACGGCAACGACACTCTCAGCGGTGGAGCGGGTAATGATATCTTGATCTCCAATAACGGTAATGACACTTTAGAGGGAGGCGAGGGGAATGATACCCTCAAAGCGGGAGCAGGAGACGACATCCTAGAGGGCGGAGCAGGAACGGATGTTCTTGAGGGCGGAATCGGTAATGATACGTATCGCTTCGGTCGCGGAAATGGAAAAGATCGTATCAGCGACACGGCGGGAACCGATACCCTCCTCTTCGGAGACGGTATCACTGCGGATAATCTGATCGCCCGTGTGGTGAGCGGCAGCGACGATCTGCAAATCGCAATCCGAGAAGACGGCAAGACCTTCGATCAGCTCAGCGACGTCATCACTATCAGCGGCTGGCGCAACGCGGCGTACAGAGTCGAAAACCTCCGCCTCAGTGACGGTAGCGCAATCACACTCACACAGATCGAACGCTCCAGCGATGGGGATGATTATCTCGTATTCGGCGATGAGGGAGTCATCGTTGAGGCACTCGGAGGTAACGACACACTCATCACAGGAGATGGAGCGGACACCCAAAGCGGCGGTGATGGAAATGATACCTTACTCAGCGGTAAGGGTAATGACACACTGCATGGGGACAAAGGAACCGACACTCTCAAAGGGGGAACAGGTAACGATATCTATCTCTTTAACCGGGGAGATGGAGCCGACAATGTATTTGACGAGTTGGGTAATGACACTCTAAAATTCGGCGATGGGATCACCAAAGACGATCTGATCTTTAAACAAAAAGGGTACGATCTGATCGTGATGCTCAAAGAGACAGGTAAAACGACGGGACAGCTCACCGATATCATTACCCTTACCAACTGGTTCTCCGATAATCCTGTCGAGACATTTAGCTTTGCAGACGGCAGTACATGGAGCAGTACGGAGATTGCGGCCAAACTAGTGAACATCAATATCCAAGATACCCTCTTTAGTAAAATCGGCTCAGTCATGCGCGGTGGTGCCAGTGATGATACCTACGTCTACAATCAGGGTGATTTTACCGTCGTCGTAGATGATCAATATTTTAAAGATAACATCGAAATCGATGCAGGGCACGACAAACTCGTGTTTGCATCCGGTGTCATCAAAAACGATGTCACAATCGGGGTCAACGGCAACAACCTTGTCATCAAAATCAACAGCAGCACAACCTATGAATCTCTTCAGGATATCGTCGTTATCAAAGATTGGAAAAACCCGCTTCGTGGAATTGAGGAGATCATCTTTAGTGATGGAGAAATTCTTACAATCGATAAAGCAGCCACCTATCCGGCTATTACTCTAAGCAGTGCGTGGGCGAACAACCGGTATTACATTTATGGTAACGACAACGATACGGTTACCGGAACCAACTACGACGAAGTATTCGAGACCAATGCAGGTGATGATACGATCAATGCCGGAAGCGGCAATGACCGAATCTATGCGGGTGAGGGTAACGACACGATTGAAGGCAATGCAGGAAACGATACGATCGTGATGGGAAGCGGAGATGATTACGTCACTGACGCATCGGGGGACGATGTTTATCTCTTTAGCCGTGGTGATGGTAAAGATATCGTATACGACTATGCCGGAAATGATCTCATTTATTTCGGCGAGGGGATTAAAGCTGAGGATCTAATGCTCCGCCAATACGGTAACGACCTCGTCGTCGGGCTCAAAGACGGTCTGAAAAGCTTTTATAACCTCTCGGACAAATTGACCCTCAAAAACTGGTTCATAGCCGGCAACCGGATCGAGACGTTCAAATTTACCGACAACTCCACGATCGATATGGACAGCATCGTCAGCCGCATCGGTACCGATAACAACGATACGATCAGCGGAATCGACAGTCGTAACGATACGCTTAACGGTGGAAAAGGGAATGACACTCTAAACGGAGGGGAAGGGAATGACACTCTAAACGGCGGCACGGGCAACGATGCTCTCAACGGCGGAAACGGAAATGAAGTATATCTATTCGGTAGAGGTGATGGCAATGATGTCGTTACCGATATCGCTGGGCTTGACCGCGTCCGATTAGGCGAAGGGATTGGGAAAAACGATGTCCGAATCGAGAGAATCGCGAACGATCTAGTGATTTCGATCCTCGAATCAGGCGGAACAGGTATTGTTACCGACAGTATGACGCTCAAAGATTGGAGTGATGTCAATAAACGAGTAGAAATCATCGAACTCTATGATGGTACGACAATACAAACAGAAGATATATTAGCGTTTACTGATGGAGTTGAAAATTACTCATTTGGCGCGGAGGACAACGTTATCCACGCGTTGGCGGGTAATGACGTGATTGTTGCCGGAGCGGGTAACGACACTGTTTATGGTGAAGCGGGTAATGACAATCTGCAAGGACAGGACGGTAATGATACGCTCGATGGAGGTGTAGGTAATGATACTCTCTACGGTCAAGCGGGCGATGACGTGATTGACGGCGGAGCGGGAGCAGATACCCTATATGGAGATGTGGGCAATGAGACTTATCTCTTCGGACGTGGAGACGGAATCGATATGATTGCGGAAAGTGCTAATCAAGGTAACGATACACTCCGGTTCAAAGAGGGGATTACTGTTGATGATTTGATCATCAAGCAACTCAGAAATGATAGTTACGTATTAGGTGCAGATTTCGTAATCGGTCTCAAAGAGGATGGTAAGGCATTTGATCAACTCAGCGACAAGATTACGATTCAGAACGGGGCATATTATCATGACTATTATTCACTGGATTTTACTTCCAATAGCGGTTACGATTACCGTATTGAGAACTTCGAGTTTGCAGATGGGACGAAGTGGACTATGGCGGATTTGGTAGCCCATACGAATAGTGACGACAACGATGCAATTCACGGGTTTAGAACGGCCGATACCCTTACCGGAGGAAAAGGAAATGATATTCTCAAAGGGTATTCGGGAGATGACACCTATCTCTTCAATCGTGGAGACGGACAAGATGTAATTTATGATTACGGTCGATATCAATCGAACTACAGCTATTACAATGCCGGTAACGATACTCTCAAACTAGGTGAAGGGATTACGGCAAATGATTTGATCATCCAGAAATCGGGGAACAATGTCATCGTGGCACTCAAAGAAGAGGGTATTGAGTTTGCGGCGCTTAAAGATAAAGTAACATTGCAAGACTGGTACAACATTAATAACCGTATTGAGAAGTTTGTCCTTAATGATGGCACCCAGATCGATACGGCCTTTCTGTTTGATCCGACCGAGAACGATGACAATCTCACCTTCGGGGCGGAGGACAACGTTATCCACGCGTTGGCGGGTAATGACGTGATTGTTGCCGGAGCGGGTAACGACACTGTTTATGGTGAAGCGGGTAATGACAAT
>NZ_MIBT01000109.1:0-3205 GCF_001829605.1 Sulfuricurvum sp. RIFCSPLOWO2_12_FULL_43_24
CAATATCTTTGGGCCCTTAGCTCAGCTGGGAGAGCGCGTCGCTGGCAGCGACGAGGTCAGCGGTTCGATCCCGCTAGGGTCCACCAACACAATTTTATCCCCCTTATTAACATTTACGTAATCAAACCTCACTATAATATCCTTAATTATTTTCCCAAAGGAACCTTATGAAACTTTCTCTTACACTTGCAGCACTTGTTTTAACCTCTTCATTTATCTACGCCGCTCCCGCTACTCTCGCAACCGTCAATGGCAAAGCGATCACCACAAACGATGCTAACACATTTGTTAGCAAAGCAATGGGGGGGATGAGTTTTGATAAACTCGATGCCAAAATGAAAAGCCAAGTGGTGGAACAACTCGTAAACCAAGAGCTTATTAAAGCTCAAGTGGCTAAAAGCGGTATCCAAAACACCCCTGCTTTTAAAGCGCAATACGCAGCAATCAAAAACGATTTAGCGGTCGATATGTGGATGAAACAGCAAATGGCTAAAATCACCGTGACCGACAAAGAGGCGCAAACGTTTTACGATGCCAATAAAGACAAAATGAAGCAAGGTGATAAAACTGTCCCATTCGAAGCGGCAAAAAAAGAGATTACCCAATTTATCAAATTGGAAAAATTTAAAGCACTCATGAACAAAACAACCGATACCCTTCGTAAATCATCGAAAGTAGAAATTAAACTCTAATATACTTTGGATCACGTGCGCACAACGAACCCTTTTCTAATCTCGGTAGGTATTCACCTAACACTCTTTGCCCTGATGATCGGGGCATTGAGCGTGCTCCATAAAACCATGCCGATGCCGAGCGAAAAGATTAAGCTCAAAATCTTAATGCAACCGGATGAGGCGACCCTCTCGACGCCTGCTATCCAACCGCCACAGCCTATCCCTAAAACGCTCGAACCGACTCCGATATCCAAAGCCATAGAACCTCGCGTTGTTACCATGCCTGCGCCACGTGTCATCACAGAGAACAAACCGATCATCCAAAGCGTTCAACACACGATCCCTGTAGCGGTACCGATTCCCGTGACAAAAACGGTAGATGTTGTACCCGTTGCCACGCCGAAAGCTCCGCCGCCGCCTGTAAAAGAAGAGTATAAATATCCGCATAAAAAAACCGTTGATTTGATACTGTTTCACAACATCAAATGTACTAGGGACATGAATCGTTTTCATCTCAGGGGGAGAGTAATTCTCTCTTTTGATTTGACTCAAAATGGAGAAGCGATCAATATGAAAATTGATGAAAGTTCAGGGAATGAGCGACTTGATCAGGCAGTACAACAACAAATCAAGTCCATCGCTCCTATGTTTCCAAAACCCGATGAAACAGTTTCATTTAGGAAAAATGAATTTGAATTCAAAGGATGCGGAAACTAGCCTCTAGAGGCTAATCCAAGAGCAAGAGATTGTTCGATTTCATGTGCGTGAGTCGGGTTGGAAGTTCTAAGTGTTTTCTCAAACCGCAGTATCAATTTCGAATCGGTTTTAGGGTGGGTGCAGAGAGCTTCCAGCAAATGTTTATAAGAGCTTGAGGTATGAGAAGTGATTGTCCCAAAGCGACTCAGTATCGTATCCACAGCATGGGAAAGCTCTGAAGCACTGGAAGATCGATTTTTGATAACAGCACTGAGCGATTCAAAGGTTTCGACACTTGCGGGAACCTCGGTAACAGCTATTTTATTTTTACTGCTCCAAACGTACAGAGCTACCAAGCCGATGAGGAGAAACAGCAGTCCCACAATCGTGAGGATTAAATTAACAGGTATCATAGTTGGGTTTCTTTAGTAAGTGATATGGGGTGTATTGTAGCGAAAAAGCCATGAAGGAGAATGTCTCCCGCGTAAGCGGGAGAAGAAGGAGAGAATAAAAAGTTAAGCGATTACCATTTAACTTCGGTAGTCAACATATAAACGTCTTTTTCTTTTGCAACGTCGATTGTAGCTGGATTCGATACTTCAGTTTCATCTGTGATATGTTTACCTGATGCGATGAACGATACATTTTTATTGTATTTATACGCCACACCCAAAAGTGTTTGTTTCATGTCTTGAGACTTTGTTTTCACGCCTGTACCTGCTGCAACTGCATCAATGTCACTGACGTCATAACGCGCTAACACTGTCCAATCTTGAATCGGGCGTACTTCAGCATTGATAGACCATCCTTTGTACTCTTTACCGGCTCCGACAGCAGCATTTTGTGCTTTATCTTCTGCAACATAATATTGCGCCGCAAGGAGGAATTCCGGCTGGTTATACACGGCATGGATACCGTAGATTGAACGATCGTATTCAGCTGAATCGTCTTCAAGTACCGCAGCATCTTTATGGTTTTTAGAAATAATACCGTACGTTGATAGATTCGCATACGTATCTTTAGTTACGTCGTTTTTACCCACTTTTTTACCGCTTCCGAGGATATGACCAGTAAGACGCCATTCGAGGGAAAGATCGGTGCTGTTTTCTTGATTCGCCGCAGCTTTATCGGCATGATACCCTTCACCGTTGAAAATACCGATTTCAGATGAGAAGATATCCGTTTTGGTTTTCAAGTTGAAACCAAGGTCAGCCGAGTTGATCAAATCCGGACCGTTATCGGTTGCGTTGGTTTTTTGCTCAAGTGCAACTTTGTTGATTGAACGATATCTCCAAGCATTGTGTTCCTCATAATCGATCCACGGACGGTGAGCAATACCGATTTCTACACCCGTATATGGAAGAACGCTATCCAACCAAAGGTAAGCGTATTTAGCATACATATTAGCATAGCTGGTTGTACTTGTAAGTTCTTTTGTCGTATCCATTGTTACACGGAAATAGTCTTTGTCGTTGAAATACGCTTTTACTTGAACATAGTTACGGCGAAGCTCAAAACCGCGTGAATCATCAACACTAGTACTTCCTGTACGTTCAGGAGAAATTGATGTCAGACCGAAGTAATGAGTACCGCTAAATTCAAGCGTTTTTGCTTTTGATTTAACGTTAACGTATTTTTTCATTGTATCTTTATATTCAGAAAAGCCAGACTCAATTTCACGGTCTGCCATATCAACTGTTTTCGCATCTACGAAATCGCCCATCTCAACACGGCCTTCGCCCGGAGTTGTAAACACTTGTCCTGTTTTAGGATCACTGTAAAGGGTCAACGCATCGGCTGATGCGATACCGCTAATCATCGCCGCAGCAAGGGCA
>NZ_MIBT01000110.1:0-12496 GCF_001829605.1 Sulfuricurvum sp. RIFCSPLOWO2_12_FULL_43_24
ATTTCATATTGATCAAATACATCGGTGCCCATTTGAGCAAATGGGAATTTAAAAAGTTGTGTTGAACATTGATCAACTCTTGTACCGCTTCATGATCGCCCTCTTCGAGTGCTTTTAGCTGTGCTTCACACAAATGATGCATAAATTCCATCTCAATACCGATATGATCGGACGATACGACACGAGCTACTTCATAATCAACGAGAAAGTCGTAAGAACTGTAAATATCGGTCACTGGATTGGCACCCCCGGTCTCGATCATCTGGTCAGGTCGTGTGTAAAATGTCTCATACGGCACCAAATGAAGGAGTGATAGGTTGGTAAAATCAGGATTCAAATACTCTTCCAAAAGCTTTTGCGATTCGATCTCTTTGCGCGGCTCCCAATCTCGCCAGTGGGGCATAAATTCTAAAACCGTTTCATCGTTTCGCAGAATCTCCAAACGTTCCACATCTAACTCTTGAAGCAATATTCGTGATAACAACGCATATAAATTACTGCGTGCGATAATTTCATCCATAAAAATGACCTTTAATAAAGTAACGTGATTGTAGCTTACAAGGCTGAAAAGTGCCTAATGAGAGTGTGTTATACGAAGGTATCAAGCCTTAGGACTTGATACTCACTTCATAGACCGATGGATCGAGATTGACCCAAGGGCGTTTAATATGGCGAGGACGGCGAAGGGTTGAATTTGAATCCAAACCACGCGTCAATTTGTCTCTCCATGCTTGGTAGACTTTAAAATTATTATCGTAGTTTACGAAAATATCCCCGATTTTATCTCCCGCTTGTGCCGGTTCCAAAAGAACCTTATGGTGCCAGCAGTGCATACCCGAAACAGGGTCAGGATGAGGAGCCGCAACGGCATTTTGCCATGAACCGCTCAAACCATCCCACCAAATATTACCGG
This sequence comes from Sulfuricurvum sp. RIFCSPLOWO2_12_FULL_43_24, assembly GCF_001829605.1. NCBI lineage: Bacteria > Pseudomonadati > Campylobacterota > Epsilonproteobacteria > Campylobacterales > Sulfurimonadaceae > Sulfuricurvum > Sulfuricurvum sp. RIFCSPLOWO2_12_FULL_43_24. The sequence continues at coordinate 914 of NZ_MIBT01000110.1, forward strand.
AGTCACGGTTGTAGTCAGCGAAACGCTCTGTGTGGAAAGGTTTAATCCCCTCGACGTATTTGAGTTTGCCTACTTTTCCGTCCATTTGGATCTCAGCTACCGGAACCCCGAAGCTGTTAAGCCCGGTTGTCCCTTCGTAATCATCGATAATGCTTTGTCCACCTGCTTTACCGACATTCGCCGGAGATTCGGAGAGGAACTCTTTATTATTCAAATCACGCGGTGCCACGCCCGGCGCTACTTTTCCATCACTTACACCGTTTGGAATCGTAACCGCATTGGTGAGCTTCCAGCGTCCGCCATGGTGTGAACAGGCAAGTGTTCCCGGAAGAACACCCTCTGTCGGAACCGCCATCGCAACGAAATGACCCCCTTCTAAACCAGAAACCGTATCCACAATACGAACACGGATCGCATCACCGCGTTTAAAGCCGAGACGAGCTGCATCTTTCGTCGAAATCCAGATCGGATCATGATTCTGTGAGATCTCCATCAAATGTTTCGAGTTCGCTGAACGGGTATGAATGTTATACGGCAAACGGAATACCGTATTGAGTGCAAATGAATTCTCTTCCGTCATGTATTTATGGTTAACATGAGATACAAGATGGATGTATTCATTTTTCTCATCCTCGTTACGAGGATAGAACGGCATTGCATACTCTCTCCAATGCCAATCGGTAGCCCATTGGGTATAGAATTCGAGTTTTTTCGTCAGGGTTGCAAACCCTTCCATTTTTTTACCGTCAATCTCGATACCGATTTTTTTCTCTTTACCGTGATGATCTTGCGCTGAGATCACTCCACCCGCTCCAACACTCATTGTTCCCGCAGCGAACTTGTGGCCGTGTGAAATAACTTCACCGTCTTCAAATTTGAGTTCACGCTCTTGTGCATTGAAGATTTTATCCTCTTCCATCCATACACCGTAATCACGAAGATACGAATAAACCGGGAACTCTTCGTTCATATAACGTGGATCATTGGTAGCCGTCTCTTTGAGTTTCGGCAAGTTGTCCCCGAACGCCGCATCGTACCACTCTGCGATGGTGACCGTTTTACCCGGATTACGTTTGGATTCCCACATTTTTTTGATTCCGAGAGACCCGTCCGGATCGATATAATCGGTACATAGTTGGAACCAGAACTCATTCTCTTCCCACACTTCACCCAGACCCGCTTTAATATGTGCTTCGAGGGTTGCACGGGCAGGATTTTTAGCTTTCCAGCCCGATTTTTCCAACGCTACACGCAATACCGGCTGACGGAAGCTTGTCCAGCGTGCCGGCATCGTTGCTTCAGAGTGTTGGTCATGGCGTTCACCCGCAAGACCTACAGGGAGAACATAGTCCATATACCAGTTGGTTTCTGACCATACCGGAGAGAGGTTCATGGTAAGCTCCATGATCTCTTCATTTTTCAACACTTCGATCCAACGGAAACCGTCCGGATTAATCCATACCGGATTGTACATACGTGGAATATAAACCGCCAATTTGCTTGGGACGGTCAATCCGCGATCTGTCCATTTTTTCTGCCACGCCGTATCGCTCAAAAGGTGTGGAAGAAGATATGAGAGCTCATACGTTGATAACGGCCATTCAGGAGGCCATGTCAACTCATTCCATGCTTGTACTTTCGGTACATCGGCACCTGAGATCCCTTGACCTACGGTAGCGCTCCCCCCTTTACCGGAGACAGAGATAACGTGCCAGTGGTGGAAGAAGGTTCCCCCCTCGGTTCCGATAGCTCCACGAAGTCCGATACAGAAATAGGCTGAACGTCCGCCCATCCACGCACCACGGTTACCCGCAGCCGCTGCACGCCAGATATAGGTAGAGATCGCATCACCTGCCCAGATAAACATCTCATAGAGTTTTTCGAGTTTATAGGCAGGAACATGGGTCTCTTTCACTGCATACTCAAGGGTATACGGAGCGTACATATCTTTCAAAAGCTCCATGTAGCTCTCAAAGCTGCGGTCTGCCGGAAGTTTAGTAATTTGACCTTTTTCAACCATAAAGTTAAGATGCTCGGAATCGTTCATCAAGGTTTCCCAGTTGAACCATTTTTTCACAAACTTCTTATCCGTCATATTTTCGCTGAGGATACGATTCGCTAAATAGAGATAAATAGCTGCTTCCGTCCCCGGCCATGCCGCGATCCATAAATCCGACATCCCCGCAGAGTTCGACATACGTGGGTCCATAACGACGAGTTTAGCCCCTTTTTTACGCGCATCGGCGATAAAGCTTGCTGATTGCTGAAAATAGTGCCCCGCATCCGCTGCATGAGAGGAGTTTAGGAAAATAAGTTTTGCATTTGCCCAGTCCGGACTGGTGCGGTCATCGTTCGCTGTCCAGATCGTCGGAGTACGACCGTTGGATGAACAGATATTCGTATGAGAGTTATACGAATCCAATCCCAATGTTTCCCAAATTTGAGGAACAAAGCCGTTTTCATTTGGACGACCGACATGGTACATGACCGATTTTTTAGAGAGAAGATCCCCTTTACGAATCGTATCGGCCATTTTTTTACCGATGGTAGACATCGCTTCATCCCACGTCGTACGGATCCACTTACCTTCTCCGCGTTTTGAACCCGGCGCACGTTTAAGCGGGAAAGGGATACGGTCAGGATCGTACATCTGCGATTGAACCGCGTACCCTTTTGCACAGTTGCGTCCGCGTGAAGCGGGGTGAAGAGGATTTCCCATGTATTTTTTAACGGTAAACGTCTTTTTATCGATCCATGCAGTAAGTCCGCATGATGCTTCACAGTTCGAACACGCTGTCGGAACGATCATGAAATCATTTACATAAATCCCATCAGGATTGTTTTCACTCTGTACACCGTGACGATCAATACCGCCACGTTTCCAATCTACACCGCTAAGTTCTTGGAAATGGTTCCATTGATCTTGAGGAGGATAGAATGAGAGGCTATCAGGAGTGTTGGTGAATTTGCTCTCTTTTACCGATTCAGCGGCTGCATCAACGGTAAAAACTCCTTTAGCGATTGCGGCACCCGCTACAGTGAGCGCGGTCCCTTTTAAAAATGTTCTTCTACTTTCTAAATACATCATAATCTACCTCTTAGCTCATATTTAACAATTGAGGAATAACCAACCACACGTGTTTCGTTACCCACAAACCGACCAGTGCAACCACTGCGGCAATTTTTAACAAATAGTACGATTGGTTTTTCAAGCTCAAACATACCAATGCCATCGGTACCAAGAATGCCATTACTTGTCCAATCCAGAACATTACGGTATATTCGCCGCCTTTAATAAACTCGAGAGTTGCCCCGACTTCTTCCGCTTTCATCGATCCGAAAATAAGTTCAGCCATGTAGAGGATAAATGCTGCTGCTGCCGCAAGTCCCAAAACAACTGCCAAATCTTTTTTAACCGCATCGGAGAATTTATTACCGCCGAGAAGAATCATCGTGGCCGTTCCTGCAAGGAGAGCCGCCAAGATCATTTGCGCCGATTCCGTCGGCATTTGCCATAACTCACGCGCCGTTGACTGCGCCATCAATCCTGCTGTATACAACGTTACAGGAACAGCAAGAAGTACGGTCCATCCGAGGAGCTTGTCATACAAAACTTCATCTTTTTTCAGGTAGATTGCGTATGCCATACCAAACAACAATCCTACGAAACCGGTTGCCATCCACGCACCGATCGTAATCGCCGATGTCAAATGAGGATAGAAGAAAATATGCCAGAAACGGAACATTTGGTGCAAATCGATGACCGTAAAAAACAAGAAAATATGGATAAATACAATCGAAATCGCAACTATCGGAAAACGGATAAAGGCTGTTTGCTCAGGATGTTTCTTAAGCAAATAAAACCCGAGGAAAATAATCCCCGTCCCAATACTTTTTGCCCACATATTCATCGTAATAATCCAACCCCAAACGATACCCGGAAGAGCAACGTCAAGAACTACAACCGCGTTTGTTGCCGCTATTGTTTCGTGTACCATTAGTGCCCTCCTATAGGGAGATGTTTAAGATTATTGAAAAGGTTGTGACCTTCACCACGGAACGATGCCAACGGGTTGAGTGTTACATTGCCGCCACCGACGTAATAGTGGTGAGGGAATGTCCCTTTTTCCGGTTTACGTACTTGGACGTTTCCTTGGTGTGATTGGATGTATTTACTGATGTTCGACATCGGATCATCCAAATCACCGAAGATATTGGCCTCAACCGGACAAGCGACAACACACGATGGCATCATCGAACTCGCGACACGGTGCGCACAGTAGGTACATTTATCGGCTGTTTGTGTTTGAGGATCAATGTAGATCGCACCGTACGGACAGGCCATAACACAGCCCGCACATCCGATGCAGCGCTCTTTATCGATATTAACAATACCGTTTTCAAGATAGTGCAATGCACTCACGGGACAAATACGTTCACACGGTGCATTGGCACAATGATTACAGCGAAGCGGTGTAAATGTCCGCTTCGTCTCCGGGAATGTTCCTACATCAACATATTTGACACGTAGACGCCATGTACTAAGCGGAACTTCGTTCTCCACTTTACATGCGATCTCACAGCCCTTACACCCCATACATAGGCGAAGGTCTACTAAGAAACCTAATTGCATATATTCTCCTTATTCCTGATTCACGTGAATGCCATTCATGTCATAAGCAACATGAATAATCTTTATTTGATGCCGTGATTACAGGCATTTAACGGCATTTCTGCTGGGTTGATAGTAGCCAAAATAGGTTTAACCGAAACTAAAAGGCGACCCGTTTTTGCTATAACTTTTTGATATGTAACCGTTTGGAAATGTTTCCCGCAAAGGGGAAAAGAAGGATAAAAAAGATTTATTTGTCGAGGCGGCAGCGAACCGATGCTTCGTGTGCACCCAGCCCTTCGGTATGAGCGATAAGGGCACACGCCTCACCGATTTCATTGATCGCTTGACGTGAAAATGAGATGATGGAGGATTTTTTCATAAAATTCTCAACCCCAAGCGGTGAGTAGAATTTCGCTGTCCCACCGGTAGGGAGAGTATGATTCGGCCCTGCAACGTAATCTCCGATCGCTTCAGGGGTATAATGGCCTAAAAAGATCGCCCCTGCATGTTTGATGGACGGCAATAAAGCAAAAGGGTTGTCCGTCGCTACTTCGAGATGTTCAGGTGCTATCTCGTTCATCAAACGCACCGCTTCTTTCATCGAATCGGTTACAATAATAGCGGCGCGCTCTTCGATCGATTTACGGGCAATCTCTTCACGAGGAAGTTTTTTGAGCCAATTTTCAATCTCGAGGGCACAGGCATCCGCAAATTTTTGTGACGGGGTAATCAAAATTGAGCTCGCCATCTCATCATGCTCTGCCTGAGAAAGCAGATCGATCGCGATGTGTACAGGATTCGCCGAATCATCCGCCAGTACACCGATTTCGCTCGGACCTGCGATCATATCAATGTTTACTTCGCCAAAGACCATTTTTTTTGCCGTTGCAACAAAAATATTACCGGGACCCGTAATCACATCTACTTTTGGAATCGTTGCCGTTCCATACGCCATTGCCGCAATCGCGCTAGCGCCACCCACTTTGAACACTTCGCTCACACCGCACAGATGGCACGCCGCCAAAAGAAGCTCATTCGGTTCATTATCAGGAGTCGGTGTTGTTACGACGATGTGCTCAACCCCTGCCACCTGAGCAGGAATAACGTTCATCAATAATGAACTCGGATAGGCCGCTTTTCCTCCGGGGATATAAAGCCCGGCACGATCAACCGGAGTTACTTTCTGTCCTAAAATCGTCCCGTTAGCTTCGGTATCGAACCAGCTTTTTGGAAGCTGTTTTTCATGATAAACACGGATACGATCATACGCCAAGTGCAAAGACGCTTTCAGTGCCGGGTCCAGTGCCTCATACGCACGCTTCATATCATTGGTATCGATACGTAACTCCGTACCAGAAGAAGGGCTCCATCGATCGAATTTTGAGATGTGTCGGATCAAAGCATCATCACCATCCGCTCTTATTTCATCGATGAGCCCTTTAACGATTGTAGAGACATGCTCCATATCCATCTTTCCACGCCCTAGTAGTTCGTTAAAGACTGTCTCAAAATTGGATTCATTCGTATGGATTAGTGTCATTTAATATCCTTTTTACTTGCTCGCCGCACTTTTTTTGTATTCTTGTTTGACCATATCCAGTGCATTGAGAAACTGCTCACTCTCAACAGCCCCCATCACAGGTTGATACATCGGTTCGCCATCCGATTTCAAAAACCATGTCCCCGGTGTTCCCGGAACATTTAACTGACGTGGAAAAAGTGGATTCTCATCTATATATACGATCGCACTGATAAAATCCGCATTGAGTTTTTGCACTACTTTTGGATTTTTCAGCGTTGTAGTTTCAAACTGAACACAAAAACGGCAATGATGATTTGAAACAATAAACATCAACGGCTTTTGGGCCGCTTTTGATTTAGCGATCGCCGCTGAGTATTCTTTTTCCCACTTGATCTCAGCAGCGAAGATTACTGTGACGCACATCAATAGCATTAAAAATATTTTTTTCATCTCATTTAACCTTTTTAAGAATCTCTTTTGCGATGTCCGGTATATCTTTATTACTCACATCGATCACAATATCGGCTACTTTCTTATAAAGAGCGGAGCGTTCATCATAAAGCTTTATTGCTTTATCGATATCTTGAAATAAAGGGCGTTTGCGTAATTTCTTTTGGGCATCAGGATGTTCGAGAATGCGATTGTGTATCGTCTCAAACGGTGCGGACAAATAGACGACTGTCCCGATTTTTTTCAAATTCGGTACTTTGAAAAATCCGCCTCCGGTAGAAATTAACGTCCCTTTGACCTCTTTTTGGAGCCACTGAGCCACTTTACGCTCCAATGTACGAAAATATTCTTCACCCTCTTCGGCAAAGATTTTTTTGATACGGCGGTTTTCCATACTTTCGATTATATCATCCGTATCGAGTGCAATCAGATTGGATTGTTTGACAATCTCTCGTGCCACGGAACCTTTGCCGACCCCCATAAAACCGATTAAGACAATGTTTTTCATAAATTCTCTGCTGTTGGTTTATAATAGTGACATCATATCACGCGTTAACTTAGGAGATATTCTTGATCATAGTAAATAACCTTTATCACAACGACAAACCCGCTGAAAACAGTGAAATATTTTCAACTCTTTTTCAAAATCATTCGATCAAAATTGAATCAATTCGATCATGGCTTAAAACCCCCGGAGAACGCTATGAGCAAGAACAAGATGAATGGGTATTGCTTTTAACCGGGAGGGCTTGCCTCCAAGTCAATGATCAGGCACTAAACCTGGTAGCAGGAGATTATTGTTTTATTCCTCATCACACCAAGCATCAGGTTTTATCAACCTCTAACGATGCTCTTTGGCTTGGAATTTTTAGCTCTTAAACTCATTAATACGAGCAGAGAGCGAATTGGCGACTTCAAGTAACTGTTTCGAATCATTTTCAATCTGCTCAACACTGTGGCGATTCGATTCCGAAACATCATTAATCTGTGAAATTTTATCAATGATCCATTCGATATGACCGACAACCTCGACTGAATCATTATAAGAACGTTCCGCTACTGAGACAGAGCGTTCCATCTCTGAAGAGGTAGCCGAAATTTTTTCTTCTACTTCATTCGATATGACCGTTAAATCGTTCATATTTCGGGCATTTTCACCCATTTTATCGCTGACATCATTAATCGCTTGGACAATCGTTCCTACACTGATTTCGATTTCGGTCAAGCTTTTTTGGGTACGTTCCGCAAGTTTTCGTACCTCATCGGCAACAACGGCAAACCCGCGTCCATGTTCTCCCGCACGCGCCGCTTCGATCGCAGCATTCAGTGCCAAAAGGTTGGTTTGATCGGCAATATCTTTGATAACCCCGAGTACACTCTTCACTTGATCTGCATCCTGACGCAAAGACAACAACTGAGAAGACATCTCTTGCTCATTTTCAATGTATCCTTCTACCTCTCCGACAAGACGGGACAAGGCATCTTTGGCGGTGACCAATTCACCGTTTGCGTTGGCAACATTGCGTTGTGTTTGCTCTGATATGGCAATCGCTCCCGATAAAATCTCTTTAATGGAATGGCTTTTCTGGGTCGTTGCTTCGACAATTTGACGCTCTTGTTCTACCCCTCTTGATATAACCTGCGTCGCATCGGTGATCGTCGTCGCAATGGTTGAATTTTGACGGCCAAGCTCTTTAACCTCATTGACCGTCTCTTGTACCATCGAAACAAAACGGTTTACAGCCGTAGCAGCTTGCGAGAACTCATCTTTTTTCGTCACTTCAAGCCGTTTGGTTAAATCTTTATCTCCGCTGACCAACGCTCCAATGCGGTTGCGTAAACCCTCAAGTGGCGTCAATACTTCTTTTCCAAAGAAGATATTGAGGACTGAGACGAAAACGATAACGACAACGCTAAGCGCGATCAACAAAATGGTTTCGGTTTTACTGATTTCTTCATCATTTTTCTCTAAAGAAATGACCAAATCCATTACCCCTAAAACTTCTCCCGTCTGGATATTTGTATGACATGCCAAACATCGATCTTCCGCGATAAGGGGCTGAAGTAGACGAATAGTATGAGCACCGTTGGTATTTTCGATCACTTGAGACTTTTTGTTTTTAAAAACTTCACGAATAAGAGGCTCTTCGGTAAATTTTGATTCAGGAGCGAGCAAGTCAATAACCGCTTGTGATTTTTCAACCTTTAGCGCTTCAATACCCTCAATCTTTTGGGCATTAGCAATGGCTTCTGCGACAACTGCCGGGTCACCGGCAAGCATACTGCCGGTGAGGGTTTGAAAAATCGACTGGCTGAGCATATTAAGCGATCGCTTCGCCGTCTCATTCGAAAAATCATGAAACGTTGTCGTTAAGTACCAATAGATTGTCCCTAATCCTAAAAAACTAAAAAGCAATGTTGTAAAAATAATTTTTGATTTGACAGTATCGAACATGTGAAAACCCCGTTGTTATAATCTGTGGAATTATTGTACCGTATATTGATCGCCTTTACGCGGTAAAGTGACAATTCCTTGCAATGTTTGCATTTTAATCGGCAAATTCATCGGTCTGCGCATCGAAACCGGATCTACTTTACTGACACTAAAATGCAAATGCGGCCCGCTGCTGTAACCCGTATTTCCCGAATATCCGATCAAATCGCCTTTAGCAACCTTTTGTCCGATCACCGCGACAGCACCGCCTTGTTTCAAATGGTAATAATTTCCCATTGTCCCATCGCTGTGCTCAATAATGACATAATTGGCAAATTTACGATATTCGGGACTGCCCCCACCAAGGTTGTTGCTCCCTTCTGAGCCCACCACGGTCCCTTCGCGCGCGGCATAAATCGGCGTCCCGACCGGAACCGGAAAATCAACCGCATACGCCGATAGTCCTTTGTGCGATGTCTCCCCATGATATCCTTGCGAAATATGAACATCAGCCCCTTTTAAAAAAGGGAGTTTATAAACGTACTCATCTTTATGGATTGCAAAAGCCGATCCCCTCACCCATCCGTACGATGAGCGATAATCAACTCCTAACGCGGAAGAAATTCGTGAGAGTTCCAAAACTCTTTTTTTACTGCGTCCGGGTACTTCTATGAACAATGGAAGGTTTCCAGAGGCTTTTAAATTCGTAAGAGCCTCAAAATCAATACTCATCGTTACGGTATAGGGATTCAAATTTTCCGCTTCGAATTCAAATCCCCCTACCCCATTGGACTCTGCACTGAGAATAACACTGTTACGCGAACCGATTTGCGCAGTTTTTTTAACACCGGAGACTTCAGAGCGCTTTAAAATCCTCAAATGTTCTTCATACGCCTGTTCTTGTTCAATAGCAACCTGAATACTTTTTTGCTCCAGTGCCTGCTCATCGCACAATGCTTCAATGGACTTAATCGCGTGATACGGATAATTTTTTTGGTAAAATGCAATCACTTCAGAACGGATACGAGGATGATGGAGAGGATCAAGCGGTGCTGAAATCAAATCTTCAAAACTTTTCTTATCACTTTTGTCCATAGCTATGTGTAACGATTTACGATACAGATCATCGATGGATTCTTTCGTACGCGACAATTCTCGTAACTCTCTCAGATACGAATTCAAAATTTCTTTGTCAACCTCTTTGGATCCGGAGAGTTCTCTTCCCACGCTCAATGTCGCATCAACATTGCTCAAAAAGTTTCGTAATATTACTTTATTCGGCTCCATAACCGGTTTTTGGCTCAGTTTGTCAATCGAAACAGTACTTTTCTGGAGAGGGTCAGCCAAGGTATCAAATACTAATGGAGCTGAGGCCGCGTAAAGAACACTGCACCCGATCAAAAGCGAAAAACCGAAACGGACCAAAATCAACTCCCTTTTCTTTTAATTCTAACATTATTGCTCTAAGAGTATAATATCGTCAATTTTAACTGTGGGGTAAAGAATGTCCAAACGTATTTTAGAAGTGATGAAACCGGGAGTGCTTTTCGGTGATGATGTTCAAAAACTATTTGAAATTGCAAAAGAAGAAGGGTATGCTCTTCCGGCGGTCAATGTTGTGGGAACCGATTCAATCAATGCAGTTTTAGAAGCGGCAAAAGTAGTCAACTCTCCTGTTATTATCCAATTTTCAAATGGAGGAGCCAGTTACTACGCCGGTAAAGGGCTTAGCAACGAAGAAGAAAAAGCGGCCATCGTCGGTGCTATCAGCGGAGCGATCCATACCCATATGATGGCTGAAGCCTATGGCATTCCCGTCATACTCCATACCGACCATGCGGCGCGCCACCTTCTCCCGTGGATTGATGCACTTCTCGATGCCGGTGAAAAACACTTCGCTCAATACGGCAAACCACTCTTCACTTCTCATATGCTCGACCTCTCCGAAGAATCACTCGAAGAGAACGTCGCAACCTGTGTTGAATATATGAAGCGTATGGACAAGATCGGTATGACGCTCGAAATCGAACTCGGTGTGACCGGAGGAGAAGAAGACGGAGTAGACAACACCAATATCGACAACGCCCTCCTCTACACGCAACCCGAAGATGTCGCCTACGCCTATGAAAAACTCAGCGCAGTAAGCAACCGATTCACGATCGCCGCATCATTCGGAAACGTTCACGGCGTTTATAAACCGGGTAACGTCGTCCTCACTCCGATCATCCTAGACAACTCCCAAAAATACATCCAAGAAAAATTTGCCACCGCATCGGACAAACCGGTCAATTTCGTATTCCACGGCGGTTCAGGATCAACTCACGCAGAAATCCGCGAAGCGATCAGCTACGGGGTTATCAAAATGAATATCGATACCGATACCCAATGGGCAACATGGGAAGGGGTGAAAGATTATTACGAAAAGTATAAAGATTACCTCCAAGGGCAAATCGGAAACCCAGAGGGTGAAGATAAACCGAACAAAAAATATTATGACCCTCGTAAATGGCTTCGCGACGGGCAAAAAACATTGGTTAATCGTGTGAAAGCAGCGTTTGAAGA
>NZ_MIBT01000111.1:0-3109 GCF_001829605.1 Sulfuricurvum sp. RIFCSPLOWO2_12_FULL_43_24
TAGGGTTTCGGGGAAATTTATTCCAAAGAGACATCCACCATCACCCCTAAATGACTCGAACCGCTTCCGCTCACTACTCCTTGCATTGGTGAGATGTCTCCATAATCACGACCAAATCCTAAAAGGATATGTTGATCAAGCGGGGCCATGTTGTTCGTCGGATCAAAATCAAACCATCCGAATCCTGGGAAAAAGACGGAGAACCATGCGTGCGATGCATCGGAGCCAAACAGTTTCTCTGAACCTTCCGATGGTGTCGTCTCAATATAACCGCTCATATAACGGACACATAAGCCAACTCCGCGCAACGCAGTCAATGCAAAATGGGCGAAATCTTGACACACCCCTTTTTTCTCCGTAAAAACAGTCTCAACGGGGGTACTGAGATCACTAAATCCGCTAACAAAGGAAAAATCCGTAAATATTCGCCCCATAAACTCCCTAACGCCCTCATATAAAGATCGTTCAGGTTTAATCGATTCCAAAGCGTACGTTACAATTTCTACTGAAGCAATCGGTAACAACGGGCTTTTTAGCAAAAATTGTTTTGCTTCGATAATTTCAGGCGTGAGAAACATCATCCGCTCCTGTGCCTGCGCAAAGGTAAGGGCTATTACCCTCTGCGTATTTTCCTGAAGGCGTTCTAAGGAATTAAAATTGATTTCAACCCGCGACTGAGCCGCTACACTGAGTATCGTATGAGGTTCCCGCACCAAGAGATGATGAAGGTGATTTCCAAAAAAATCGTCATACGACTCTATCTCAGCGGCGAGAGGCTCAATAGTGAGATCAAAATTGAGTACTTTTTGAATTTCAGTATCTCTAGGCTGGAGACGAATGAGGTTATGGCTAAACCCCACCTCATGTTGATAAACGAATCGGGTACTGTGGTAAATCGTATAAATCATTGGCTACTCATCATAATGGGCAAAATAAGTTTTGGATAACTCACCCGAAGCAAGGAGCAATCTGGATGAGAGTTGTGACAACAGTGTATCAAGCTCAGCTCTAATGTATTCATCCTCCGCCAATGCAGCAAGATCATCCGGTTTGCTCAAGCGTATCATTGAAAATGCCTCAAAAATCGGTTCTTCATACCTTGTAAGATAGGTAGCATTTTTAAACTTCGGCAACTGAGGAAGCAATTTCATCAATCCATCAATCTCGCTGATCAATGATTTAGGGAAATTGATATCCAGCAGTAAAAATTCAATGACGTTACGCATCTCATAGGATGAACGGTAACGGGCACGATAAGCGTTCAAACTCTCACAGGTGCCAAGCAATGTCTCTAAGACTTCATACTCACTCACGCCATCATACGCCGGAGTCAGCAAACTTCTCGCTTTTGAGATCAACAATTGTGATCTCTCTATTCGCGCACCGATATCATAGAGTATCGATCCCTGATCTGCGAACAAACTCTCTTGAATAAGTTCTTTGTAGGCCATTAACTGCATCAACAGTTTATCAAGGTTATGAATCATATAACGGGGATGCGGTTTCTCTTCGCGGCAGAATTGATTCCATTCATGACTCATGTGCTCATAAATACGGGAGGCTTCCAAAGGTAAAAGATTTTTGGCATACGTGTTTGTGCCAGAGAGCATCGTTATTATTTGTGCCAAACTCCCAACCCGTCCCCCATTAAAACTGACCGATGCAATTTCATCAAATGGTGTAATTGCTCTGTTTTCTTCCAAAAATCCCGGATAGGTCATCGTTACATGGGTCAGTGTTTTACCCAACATCTCCTGCGTTTGGCGATTTGAAATATGATCATACCGAGAGGCATTCGTCATGTATTTCAACGTAGTTCGGATCATACGAGCCGTAATGATTGCCCTCATTAAATATCGTCCCAACCAAAAAAGATTTTCCGCCCGAAGGCTTGGAATGTTTTCAAACGAATTTTCAAAAGCGGCATTGGAATGAAATATTGGGCTCAACGGAACACTGTGTGATTCACCCAGTACCCATAAATCTTTACTGCTCCCTCCGAGTTGGTTGGATACCATCAGCGAGTCGATATTCATTCCAACCCGTACCAATGCTCCTGGCATCAAAGTATAAGTATCTTCTTGGGTTATTGTGTATGCACGAATCACCGCTTTTCGAGGTTCAATCGATTCTTTGATCAAGGTAGGGCAATTAGCGAACTCCACTTCCTCTTGTCCGACATAACGATGCGGCTGTTCAAGAATCGATTTACGTAGGCTACTGAGCTCTTTTTTACTCAGTTGTTTACCCACAAAAGTATGTTTTTCATCCACACGATCGATTGTTTTAAGAATGAGACGTTCCAAATTTTCCAACACAAACTCTAACTCTTTGGCTTGACCGCACCACCACGTAGCGATTTGAGGCAAAATAAGCTCTTCATCGAGAAAATAACGGGCAAGATGCGGCATAAAAGGGTTTAATCCCAGGTTTTCCAATACTCCGCTTCCCAGCGGATTGATCATATCTACTCCACCGGACCTGATCGATTGAACCAAACCTGCGACACCTAGCTGCGAATCAGAACGAAGTTCCAACGGATCACAATAGTTTTCATCCACACGTCGTAAAATCGTATCGACACGACGAAGCCCTTTGAGGCTTTTAAGCCAGAGGGCTCCATTTTTAGCCAATAAATCCTGCCCTTGAACGAGGGTAAGTCCTAAAAAAGAGCTGAGATAAGCATGTTCAAAATAGGTTTCATTATGCGGTCCGGGGGATAAAAGAATATTAAGAGGATCAAAATTTCGGCTGTTATTTTGGAAAAGGGATTTAAACGTTTCAAAAAAATCGTACAGCCTCTGAACCGAAATCCCCTCAAAAAGATCCTGCATTGTAGCGTTCATCGTAAGGCGGTTTTCAATCGCATATCCTAAACCCGATGGCGCTTGCGTACGATCGTTGATCACCCACAGTTTCCCATCCGGCCCCCGTGCCATATCGGCTGCGTAAATACTCAAGGGTATTTTCATCCCGTGCATTTCACGCATAAAGCCCCCGTGAGCATAGATGATTTCCATCGGAATAATGCCGTCTTTGATCGTTTTCTGTTCCCCGTAAATATCTTGCAGCAAAAGATTAAAGAGCTTACAACGCTGTTTTAACCCCT
>NZ_MIBT01000112.1:0-15183 GCF_001829605.1 Sulfuricurvum sp. RIFCSPLOWO2_12_FULL_43_24
CGAAAAATACGAATCGAAGACCGAAACCGCATAAAACTCGGTCGATGTGGTAAGTTTCTCTCACATATTTCGATAATTCCCCGTTCGTGGTGAGCTTGTCTAACCCTGAGCTCCCTCCGTTTACCCTTCGACAGGCTCAGGGCGAACGGATACTCTCTCTGTCATTCCTGACTTGATCGGGAATCCAGCTTTAATATAAAACTCGCTCATAGGTTACGCTATAATTTACTTCAAAACAAAAAATCATAATAATGAGTAGAAATATGAATATGCGAAAAGAAATTGAAAGATTAATGTATTGGTATGTTCCTTCAATTATAGTTGCTTTGCTTATAGAGTATATACTGACGGGATACATCAGAGCATCTCATGATTTATCCTCAATTATGCTATGGTCTTCGATAGTGATAAATATTGTAATCAGCCATTTGCATCATATTGTGGTTGCCATTTGGCTTTTTATTATATCTAAGCAGTTGAATCAAAAAAATATTTTATGGTCACTTTTTGGATTAGTAGCCCATTTGTTTGCCGCAGTAATTTTTCTTGTTTTATATGTTTATGAGAAAAACGAGATGGATTCCCGATCTACCTTAAAGGGCACGTGAAGTCGAGAATGACAAGACGAGAAAACTTAATTTTCCGTTCGTGGTGAGCCTGTCGAACCATGAACTCTCCGTTTACCCTTCGACAAGCTCAGGGCGAACGGAGATAAACCACGAACGGGAGAGAAAATCATCCCTAAACCGACTTAGCCAACCTCGACACCTCGTTCCAATCTCCTCGTATCATTGCCTCTTTCTTTTTACGGCTCCATCCCTTTATCTGTTGTTCCGAAGCTAAGGCTTCTTCTCTCGTCGTAAATTCTTGTGAGAAAACTAAAGTGAGAGGGTGGCGTTTGAAGGTGTAACAGCTCGGTATCGCTCCACTCATATGTTCAGCGAGGCGTTTTTCAAGATTATCGGTGTGACCCGTGTAGTAACTGTTATCGGAGCAGTGGAGGATGTAGACGTGAAAAGGCATGAAAATCCTTTATTATTCCGTTCGCCCTGAGCTTGTCGAAGGGTGAATATTTATAAGAGGATGTTCATGGTTCGACAGGCTCACCACGAACGGAAGACGACTACGATTAAAACGGTTTTACAATAACGAGAGCAACAATCCCCATCAATAAAAGGGTGGGTACTTCATTATACATACGAAAAAACTTCCCGCTTTTATACGCTGTGTTCTCTTTGAGTTTGAGACGGTAATGTCCGAGTGTGAAAAAATAAGCGGCTAAAATGGCTACGAGAGTCAGTTTCGCGTGCATCCATCCCCCCATCTGAAATACATTTACTCCGTTGTAGTGTTGTGTAGACATAACTATTAATGCTATTCCTGAGAGCAATGTTGCCCAAAATGCCGGAACACCGATGTATTTGTAAATCTTCATCTCCATTACTTCAATAACATCGATAAATCCCTGATTGGTTCCATTTTCGACATGATAGACAAAAAGACGGGGGAGATAAAAAAGTACTGCAAACCATGAGACCATTGAGATAATATGAAACCAAAGCATCCAGTTGTACATGTAATTTGTCCTATTGTGTTAAATTAAACGGTAGGGTATCAAAAAAAGATTAATAACTACAGATGTTTTTTAACCCAAGCGATAATTTGTGGGGTGGGTAAAGCACCGCTGAACTGATCAACGATACGGTTATTTTTAAAGGCGATGACGGTGGGGATAGAGCGGATACCGAAACGTCCCCCGAGGTGCTGTTGTTCTTCGGTGTTAATCTTGATAAATAGCGCTTTGAGGGGGAAGTGACGTGCCGCTTCTTCGAACGAGGGTGCCATACTTCGGCATGGTCCGCACCACGGTGCCCAAAAATCGGCGATAATAAGCCGTTCATCATTAAGCATTAATCGATCAAATGAGGATGCGTCTACCGAAATGGGCTTAGTATCGAGAAGGGAGGCTTTGCAGTGTCCGCACGCGGCTTTTACGTAGGAGTCTTTTAATGGAATGGCATTCACACCCCCGCAGTGGGGGCAGAGGACATTGATTTTATTCATGGATTACTCCACAATCTCTTCTCCAACCACTTCGATGTCACGGATGGATGAGGTATGGTGATCTTTTACTTTATCATGGAGACGGCGAAGCGCTTTGTTGGCACGTTCAATCGCTAAATCGATGGCGGTATCGAGATCTTCATCAGTATCATTGATAACTACCGGTTGTGCGTGAGCAATATGGATGTCAAATTCGACCCCGACCCCATTTTTTTCTTTTGAGATCATAACGTTTACGGTTGTGATATCAAGATGAAAGCGTTTAAAATTTTCGATCGCGAGAGCAATATGGTCGTTTAGGTGTTGGGTAAGTTTAATCTCTTTCGAGCGAATTTGAGTATTCATTGTGAATCCTTTGTAGTTGAACTGTGAAAAAATATAGCATATCTTTTCTTAAGAGGAAGCTTAAGAGACTCTGCGGTAAAATATTCTCTATTCAAGGAGATAATTTTGAGAGTATTAACCGGTATTCAACCATCAGGCGATTTACATATTGGAAACTATTTCGGTTCGATCAAAGCGATGATCGAATCACAAAACGATCATGAGGTTTTTGCGTTTATCGCTAACTATCATGCTATGAGTTCACTCAGCGACGGTGAGCGGTTATCGAAACTGACCATGCAGGCAGCAACCGATTTTTTAGCTTTGGGGATGGACCCGCAAAAGTCTACCTTTTGGGTGCAGTCGGATGTGAAAGAGGTTCTCGAACTCTACTGGATACTTTCCGGTTTCACTCCGATGGGGTTGCTAGAGCGGGCGCACAGTTACAAAGATAAAGTGGCGAAAGGGATTGCGAGCAATCACAGCCTCTTTTCCTATCCAGTTTTGATGGCGGCGGATATTTTGCTGTTCGGTTCAGAGGTCGTACCCGTTGGGAAGGATCAAATTCAGCACGTTGAGATTGCCCGCGACATCGCGATCAAGTTTAACAACCAATACGGCGATATTTTCACGATCCCTGAGTTTCGGGTCGATGCAAACGTCGCTACGGTTCCGGGGATCGATGGGCAAAAGATGTCGAAGAGTTATGGCAATACGATCCCTATTTTCTCAGAAGAGAAGATTCAGTCGAAAATCATCAAAAAAATTGTGACTGAAGCGGTACCGATGGAAGAGCCTAAAGAGTATGAAGATTGTAACGTTTACAACATTGCCAAACTCTTTTTGGATTATGAGGAGCGTTCGGCATTGCAAGAGCGTTATAAAAAGGGGGGCGAAGGACACGGACACTTCAAACTCTATACACATGATGTGATCTGGGAGTACTTCCGCCCCTACCGTGAGAGACGTGAGCATTTCGAAAACAATCAAGACGAAGTGCGCGAACTTTTGAAATTGGGTGCGGCAAAAGCGAGTGCTCAGGCGCAACCGATTATGGAAAAAGTCCGATCCGTTACGGGGATAAAATACTAATCGTCATTGCGGACATGATCCGCAATCTGAGTTCCTGAATCTAGTTCAGGATGACATAAAAGCAGGAGAAACAAATGAAAAACTATATCATCAAACAAATCGCTGATTCAGCGGCAACCAAACAGGCAATTTTAGAAAATGAGCCACTTTTGGAGATGATCGTAACCGTGGCGCAAGCGTGTGTTGAGGTTTATCGACAAGGGAAAAAGACAATGCTTGCAGGTAACGGCGGATCAGCTGCAGATGCTCAGCATATCGCGGCGGAACTGGTCGGGCGTTACGGGTTTGATCGTCCTTCAATCCCCTCTTTGGCACTGACGACCGATACCTCGAACCTCACGGCAATCGGAAACGATTACGGCTATGACAAAGTATTTTCCCGTCAGTTGGAGGGGATGGCTCAGGAGGGGGATCTCTTTATCGGTATCTCCACGTCGGGCAATTCTCAAAACATCATTAACGCATTTGAGTCTGCAAAAGATCGTGGCGTGACTACGGTAGCACTTGTGGGACGTGATGGCGGTAAAATGGCGGCAATGGCGGATTATGCGATCGTTATCCCTTCCAATGCAACTCCGCGTATCCAAGAGTCCCATATTTTGATCGGGCATATTCTTTGTGATATCATCGAAAAAGAGC
This sequence comes from Sulfuricurvum sp. RIFCSPLOWO2_12_FULL_43_24, assembly GCF_001829605.1. Classification (NCBI taxonomy): domain Bacteria; kingdom Pseudomonadati; phylum Campylobacterota; class Epsilonproteobacteria; order Campylobacterales; family Sulfurimonadaceae; genus Sulfuricurvum; species Sulfuricurvum sp. RIFCSPLOWO2_12_FULL_43_24. The sequence continues at coordinate 4,120 of NZ_MIBT01000112.1, forward strand.
TTTTCGGCGGCGGAGTAGCATAGGTGTCTCTTAGAGCTTTGTTTCTTGACCGTGACGGTGTTGTGAATGTCGAGAAAAACTACCTCCATAAAATCGAAGATTTTGAATTCATGGACGGAATCGTTGACGTGTGCCGTAAATATCAAGATCAGGGATATCTCATCATTATCGTCACGAATCAATCGGGGATTTCACGGGGATATTACACCGAGGACGATTTTGCCCATCTCAGCCGATGGATGGTGGAACATTTTCAAACCTTGGGAGTCACACTTACCCGTATCTACCACTGTCCTCATCATGAGAGTATCGACGGTGCATGTGAGTGCCGTAAACCTGAACCGGGGATGTTTTTGAGTGCCAAGAGGGAATATAAGCTGGATATGGAACACTCACTTATGATCGGAGATAACGAACGTGATATTGAGGCCTCTCTTAAAGCGGGGGTGGGAATCAATATTCTCCTCTCAACCGAAGCTACAGATTCAAAAGCAAATCGAATTATCCATTCTCTGCGGGAGTTGCTCTGATGCTAATACTCAATACGGGCGGTACTTTTAATAAACGGTACGATTCCCTAAAAGGGGAATTATTCGTCCCTAATGATAACCGGGCGGTTGAAGCGGTACTAAAATCATTGGTGATCGATATTCCTCTCCAAGGAATACTCTATAAAGACTCTTTGGAGATGGATAATCATGACCGTTCATTGTTGGCACAAACGATTGCGCAGAGCAATGAAAAAATCATTATCGTCGTTCACGGTACCGATACAATGGATCTAAGCGCGGAATACGTTGCGAGTCTATCCTTAGATAAAGTCGTTGTCTTTACCGGCGCTATGGTCCCTTTTAGCATTGACCCCGTAGAAGCGACGGCAAATCTCTCGATGGCAATCGGTTATGCGAATAATGGCTCAGTAGGGGTTCATATCGTGATGCAAGGGGTGATGGGCAATTTCGTTCATGTGAAAAAAAATAAGTCTGCAGGGAAGTTCGAATATGTCTAAAGTCAAATGTGATCATTGTCATCTGGAATTTAGCGATGAGGTGATGATTCATGATGGGGAGTACCGATTTTGCTGTAACGGCTGTCGCGGGATTTTTCACCTCCTCAAAGACGAAGGGCTAGAGAGCTTTTACTCTAAAATGGGAGATACGACACTCTCTCCTCCTACTGAGCAGTTCGAAGCGAGTTCCAATTTTGATACCCCTGCGTTTAGTGAGCGGTTTGTGACGACCACCAAAGAGGGGCTTTCTCAGGTTTCCCTTGTTATTGAAGGAATCCATTGTGCGGCGTGTGTCTGGCTGAATGAAAAAGCGCTGCACAAAATGGACGGGGTTATCGAAGCGCATATCAACTATACCAATAATAAAGCCCGTATCACTTGGGACAGCGATACTGTCAAACTCTCTGCTATCATCGATATGATTCGTGCTATCGGATACAACGCATTTCCGTACGATTCTTCACTTCAAGAAGTGCGTGCTAATAAAGAGCGAAAAGATTATTATCTGCGAATGGCGGTCGCAACATTCGCGACGATGAATATGATGTGGATCGCGGTGGCTCAATATGCAGGGTATTTTACGGGGATCACTCAGGATATTAAAACCATTTTAAATGTTGCCGAGTGGGTATTAGCGACTCCGGTCCTTTTTTACAGCGGATGGATTTTTTATCGCGGTGCCTATTATGGGCTTAGAAACCAAGCCATTACAATGGATTTACTGGTTGTTACAGGTTCGAGTTTGGCGTATCTTTATTCCATCTATATTACGGTATTTGAAAAAGGGGAGGCCTATTTCGATTCGGTGGCGATGATTATCACCTTTGTCCTTTTCGGAAAATTTCTCGAAGTACTCAGCCGTAAAAATGCCGCCGATACCCTCGATATCATCGGCAAACATATCCCGCGCGAAGTGAGTATCTTAGAGGGGGAGTCTATCCGCTCTGTCGATGTCAATGAGGTCAAAGAGGGGGACGTGATCGTGATCCGAAGCGGTGAACGCTCGGCAATCGACGGTGAGGTGATCTCTGGGGAGGGGAGTTTTGACGAGTCCAATCTCACCGGAGAATCGGAGCCGATATTTAAACGCCTCGGGGATAAAATCATCAGCGGAACGACAAGTATCGATGCGCTGATCCATTATCGTGCAACCAAAGATTTTGCCCATTCGACCCTCTCGAATCTCGTTAATCTTTTAGAAAATGCGATGGCACAAAAGCCCTCCATCGAGTTGTTAGCCAATCGGCTTTCTCAGCATTTCTCTTCAACGATTCTCTTTTTGGCGATTGCGACATTTTGGATATGGTATTTTTGGCCGCACAGCTTTGATCGATCTTTGATGGTGGGGATTTCGGTCATCATTATCGCCTGTCCGTGTGCGTTGGCCCTTGCGACTCCGGTAGCGACTTTGGTCGGATTGGCGCTCGGAGCCAAACGGGGGATTTTGTTTAAATCGGCGGCACAGATCGAGACGATGGCAAAAGCGACAATGGTGGTCCTCGATAAAACGGGGACGATCACGATGGGGTGTCCTGAAGTCGTTTATGCAACGATTCATACCCCTTTCGATATCGGGGTATTGCATACTCTTGTCTCCTCCTCCAAACACCCGATCAGCCGAGGGGTTAAGGAGTATTTGGACGCTACCGAAGCGGAGATTGATTCCAGCAGTATCGAAGAGGCACGCGAAATTCCTGCCCGAGGAATGGTTGGACGGTATAACGGTCTACTGATTGCCGGCGGAAATGCACTTTTGATGGAGGACCTCGGTATTGAAGTCGACTCTGCTAGTGATAAAAGCCTTTTTTACTATGCGGTGGAGCAACAGCTGGTTGCGGTTTACGAGTTGCGTGATCTTCCTAAAGAGAAGGCGCTTGAGTCGATTGCGGCATTGAAAGCCTTGAATCTACGTGTGGTAATGCTCACGGGAGATCATGAGGCGGCAGCCGTGAGAGTAGCTCACGAAGTGGGTATTGATGAGGTTCATGCCCATTTGAGCCCTGAGGGGAAAGCGGCATTTATTGAGCAGGCGCATAGCGAGGGGTATGTCGTCGTGATGGCGGGAGACGGTGTGAACGATTTGCTGGCACTTGCCGCTTCGGACATTGCGATTGCTATGGGGAACGGGAGTGATATCGCGATCGAAGTGAGTGATGTGGTGTTGATGAACGATTCTCTGACTTCACTCGCCGAAGCGTTTGGAATCAGTCGTAAAACCTATGGACTTATCAAACAAAATCTCGCTATTTCACTGGTGTACAATTCGATTACGATTCCTCTGGCGATGATGGGGTATGTTATTCCGCTGATTGCGGCGATTTCGATGTCGTTTAGTTCGCTTCTCGTCGTTGGAAACTCGATGCGGGTGAGATGGCTTTATAAATAGTTTTGTCATTCCGTGCTCGACACGGAATCTAAAAAGATAGATCCTGAATCAAAGTTCAGGATGACGGAGAAATAGGAGAAAATATGGATTCTTGGATAATCGCAATGATGCTGGGCGCATCGCTTTTTTTAGGGGCTATCGCTTTGGCCGCATTTTTATGGGGGATCAAAAACGGTCAGTTTGACGATGAGAAAAAAATGATGAATCAAGTACAGTATGATGATGAGCGTGAACTCAATGATGCAGCCAATCAGCAACGTAAAAAAGAGTCAGTGAATAAAAAAGAAGAGTATCGACCGGAATGAAAAAAGAGTAGTTTTAGAAAAGTGAGATAAGGAAGAAAGAGTGCGGTTTACTGCACGTGAGCATCGCGCTGAGCGAAACCCAGTGTTAACGTAGTCAAAGGGGGCTTAGCTCCCTTTGGCGTTAAATTATTTAATTCCTGCGATGTAAGCAGCAGCAGCTTTGATATCAGCATCTGACATAGTAGCAACTTGACCTTTCATTAAGGCACCCATACCCGCTTTGTTCAAAGTACCAGCTTTGTAACCTTTGAGTGAAGTTTCGATAGTACCAGCTGATTGACCTTTTACGATCGCTGATTTACCAAGAGCCGCTTTTTCAAAGCTAGCACCATGACAGGCAGCACATTTAGCTGTAAGAGCTTTTCCATCAGCAGCCATCAAAGATACACCAGCGAACAACATTGCAAGAGCAATTTTTTTCATTTGTTTTCTCCATTTAAAATTTCGCCGCTATTATATTCCTATCTATCTTAAATCACTCTAACTGTTTAACCTTTAATAAAGAGTTTGTTACAATATGACACTACCTTTGATGAAGGACCTTTCATGCGTTACAGTGATATTAATTTGAATCGTAAAACAATTTTAATTACGGGAGGAGCCGGTTTTATCGGCTCCAACCTCGCTTTTTATTTTCAAGAAAATTATCCTGATGTCCATATCGTCATACTTGATCTTTTTCGTTCAAACTTGACCCTCTCCAACGGCAACCTCAAAAGTTTCGGTCATTTTAAAAATCTTTTAGGGTTTCGTGGTGAGGTGATCAGCGGTGATATCAATGATAAAGGGTTGTTAAATACCCTAACGCAAATGTATAAATTTGATTATATTTTTCATGAAGCGGCGATATCCGATACAACGGCGCTGGAACAGGATTTAATGGTCCAGACGAACGTGAATGCATTTAAAGACCTTCTCGATATCGCGGTAGCCCACGGAGCCAATATGATTTATGCCTCATCGGGTGCGACGTACGGTGATGCTCCTTCCCCTCAGCGTGTCGGATGTGAAGCTCCTCAGAATGTTTATGGTTTCTCGAAACTGATGATGGACCATTTGGCCCGTCAATATTCTCAAAAATTTGAAAATATTTCCATTGTTGGTTTGCGCTATTTTAATGTTTACGGTCCTAGGGAATTTTTCAAGAATAAAACATCATCGATGGTGGTTCAGTTCGCTCATCAGCTTCTCGCGGGTAAAAATCCGAAACTGTTTGAAAACTCTGACAAAATTTTGCGGGACTTCATTTACATCGAGGATATTATTCAGGCCAACATTCTTGCGATGCACCCAAAAGAGAACGGTGTATTTAACGTCGGTACCGGTAAAGCACGCTCGTTTCAGTCGATGGTTGATATTCTCCAGAATGAGTTGGGGACATCGTTTGCGTGTGAATATATCCCCAATCCGTATATAGGGCGTTATCAGTTTCATACTGAGGCGGATATTGAATCGACGAAGGCCATTTTGGGTTATCAGCCCCGTTTTGAATTTGAAGAGGGAATTTCGGCATATGTGCCGGAAATCAAACGCCTATATGAGCAGGAACTATCATGAACTCTTTGCGCAGTGCTCACCCCCATATTCTTGTCATCGGGGATTTGATGATTGATCACTATTTGTGGGGCGGGTGTGAGCGAATCTCTCCTGAAGCTCCGGTGCAGGTCGTTGATATCTCGCGTGAAACGACGGTTCTCGGAGGAGCCGGGAATGTGATCAACAATCTCGTCGCTCTGGGTGCACGAGTCAGCGTGAGCGGGGTGATCGGTGATGATGAAAATGGAGAAGAGCTGTGTTCCATGCTCAGCTTGATTGGGGTATCGAATCAGGGGCTTGTACGCCAATCGGAACGTAAAACATCCAAAAAGAGTCGCATTATCGCCTCCAATCAACAAATTTTACGTTATGACAAAGAGTCGAAAGAAGCAATCGATAAAGCAAGTGAACGTGCCATCATCGCTTATGTGATTGATGTGATCGATAGTTGTGACATTATTATTCTATCCGATTACGGTAAAGGGGTGATCACCGATGCGGTTGCCGGCGGAGTGATTGCTGCGGCAAAAGCGGCAAATAAAAAAGTGCTGGTTGATCCAAAAGGGAAAGATTACCGTAAATACCGTGGTGCGTATCTCCTAACCCCCAATAAAAAAGAGGCTTCTGAAGCGACCGGAATCGTGATCAACGATGAAAAAAGTTTGCAAAAAGCTCTTTTGAGTCTGAAAGAGACCTGTTCATTAGAGTGTTCGATGATTACCCTCTCTGAAGATGGGATTGCTATATACGATAAAAGCATGCGCCGTTTTCCAACCGTAGCCAAAGAAGTTTATGATGTGACGGGTGCAGGAGATACAGTCATCGCATCCCTCTCATTTGCCCTGAGTATGGGGCTGAGTATTGATGAAGCGGCCCCGTTTGCAAACCACGCTGCGGCAGTCGTTGTCGGTAAGATCGGTTCGGCGACAGTGACTCTTAGCGAGATCGAATCGTATGAATCAAGCTTGCATCAAAGCACATCGGATATGCATATCAAATCCAAAGAAGAGATTTATACTCTTGCAGATCGTTTGAAACACGAGGGAAAAAAGGTCGTATTTACCAATGGCTGTTTCGATATTCTCCATGTCGGTCATGTCAAATATCTTCAAGAGGCGAAAAGTTACGGAGATGTGTTAATCGTAGGACTCAATTCAGACAGCTCGGTGAGAGAGCTTAAAGGACCGACTCGTCCGGTTAATACTGAAGCCGATCGAGCCTATATTTTAGCGGCGCTCGAATCGGTCGATTATGTCGTATTGTTTAGCGAAGAGACGCCGCATGAATTGATCAAAAATATTGCTCCCGATATTTTGGTCAAAGGGGGCGATTACGAAGGCAAAAGCGTGGTTGGAGCGGAATTTGCTGGGGAACTACGACTGGTGCAGTTTGTGGACGGGAAAAGTACGACCGCAACCATAGCCCGAATTAATGAAGGAACAACATGTTAAAAAAAATCATTTTAATGGCTTTGATCAGCAGTGGAGCTTTTGCCGCACATCAAATTGAAGCGAATGTCAACGATAAAGAGGTTGAGGGGCAGATTCGTCTGGATATGGGACGGATGGGAAATGCGATGAGCAATACCTATATCGGCGCTCGATTTTTGAACGGGGATAATAACAACTCTCAAACGATCAATAATCCTGATCCGTTGATGGAGGTATCGTTTATGGTGATGCGTCCGGTTCAAGGTGTTCGTGGGCTCAAACTGGGACTTGGGATCAAGGGGGAATATACCGAGATTGACGGTCGCCGTTATGCAGCGATTCCACTGGGGGCTGAAGTAGAGTTACAATTACCGATCAATGCTCCGTTTCCGGTATATCTCGGCGGAGCACTCTATTATGCTCCATCGGCCTTATCATTTAAAGAAGGGGATGGATATTTGGAAACCCGTATTCATCTCGATGTTGAGCCGATCGATAACGGACGGCTCGAAGTGGGGTATCGCAAGATCGATACGGATCTCAAAAATGTTGATGTGACGTATAATGATTCGTGGTATTTTGGGATGAGATTGGATTTTTAATTTCAAACTTTTCTTTTTCATAAGAAAAGTATGCAAAAGAAAATCGCCTCCACAACAAATCGCTAGCGGTACGCTTTCGCACTACTGCGAGCGACCTTGCTCTGTGTGTGTTGTGGAGGCATGATGGTTAAATAATCTTTTTGATGGCTTCAATTACCTCGTCAGAGGTGATACTCTTCATACAATTGTGATGTCCCAGCGGGCACTCTCGCTTCATACACGGCGCACACTCCATAACATGCCGTACAATATAGCTTTTTTCATTCCTCCACTGTGATGTCTCCAAATGGCGTGTCGGACCGAAGATGGCGACGGTAGGAACACTATACGCGGCTGCAACGTGCATCGGACCGCTGTCGTTGGTGATAAAGAGATCCAATCCGCCGATAAAACTGCACAGCTCGGCAATCGACGTTTTACCTGCCAGATTGGTGAGATTGATCCCTTTGAGTCGCGATTCGATATCGTTCGCCATCCCCACTTCATTCGGTCCGCCAAACAAAATGATGTTGTATTGATCACTATAAGCACGGGCTACTTCGGCAAATTTTTCGGGATACCACCGTTTAGCGCTTCCATAGGTTGCTCCCGGATTGATTCCCAAGGTCGGACGTGAGTAGCGGTGAGAGGGGATATGCAATTTTAGATTTTCGATCACGAGAGCACTTGGGCTGAGGCTTTGGGCAATGTCACGGTATTGTTCGACCAGATGAGAGGGGTGGGTCGGTTTTACAGAGTGTTTCAGTAAAAAGGACGAATGCCAGCTGCGACGCCCTGCCGTGATGGGGGTGCCGCTCCAATAGAGCAAAAGTGAAGAGTGGAGCTGATTGCGGAAAGTGATTGCCAGATCATGAACACCGAGTTCTTTTGCAAATCGGTAGGTATTGACAAAGCGATTCCCCCCTTTTTTTGTGTCATCGACATAATGACGTTTACATTGGGGGTGATATTTGAGCGCTTCGATGCTGACATACGAGCCGACCATGGTGAGCTCGGCATCGGGATAAACAGCACAAAGGGCTTCGAGTGCAGGAGTTGCCATCACGGCATCGCCGAGCCAGTTGGGGAGAATGATCAAAATTTTCACGCTTGAGCCTTGTAGGTATAGATCGGTGAGGAGTTGAGAGTCCACGTGATGTGCAACTCTCCTCGTGGAGTTGAACAGCTGAGGGTGTATTCGTCTGAACGATAATTAAAGTCGATAAACTGGGCATCACTAAGGTGTGATAGCATGACTTTGTACGCTTCAAAAGCACTTCGCTTTCGGAGTATTCCTTCTCGATTATCGATCAGACCGTATCCTGGTGCGATGAGCTGGTGCCAGTAGACACAGCTCACTCTCTGAGAAGCAAATGCGAGGAGATGATAACGGACCATGTAATCGCTGTAATCCTCTTCGCTGACACACTCATGCTCACTGGTCGGGGCATAGGGGGCGGTGTTTTGGATCGGCCAGTTGGTTTCGGTGATGATGAGCTCGTTGGACGTTTTCGGGCTGAGAGAGATCAACGCGCTTAAGAGATTGATTTTTCCCATCAGGTTGAATCCCATTTGAGAGTTTTCGGGGGCACCGCGACGATCGACATACAGAAGGCTCCCTATCGCATCGAAACGGATAGGTGAGAGATTGAAAAGGGTATGGGCACTAAAGTGGTACTCGAAATCGATGACATTGGAGCCGATGAGTTTGAGGTGGGGAAAGCGTGTTTTTTTCAATGCATACGCGACGGCGTAAAAATCGAGATATTCGTAGACACTGAAAAATCCCCATTTGGCACGATTGATGGTACTGCCGATAATGTAGGTAGTGCAAACACCTTCCAACGCTTCAAAAATTTGGATGAAATGATCTCTGCTCATATCGGCACTCGTGATGTGTTCGCGATCTTGAAGCAAGGCAACCGTAATCTCTTTTCCCCCCAATGAGCGGATAAAAGCGACGTATTCGTGTAATCGATCCATCTCCCACAGCGGAATACGGATGAGGAGTTTTTTGACACCCAGTTCGTTTAGCAGGTAGGGGGTTGTATTGGGTTCTTTATCCAGATTGACCCCCAACCCGAAGAAGTGCTCACCACTAATAGCGCGTCGCCCGGTAAAAGGGGTAAGCAACAGAGCGATCGGCAAGGTTATAAGGGCAATCAAAAAAGTTTTAATGAGCGAGGGGAGAGCACTTTTGCGCATTTGCCGCTTAAGTGCACGGTCTCTGATAATGGCAGGTTGATCGGAGTAGTGATCCCAGGCAAACGGTTGTTTCATGGTGAGATTATAGCGATATTGGGTAAAATAACCACATTAAAACAAGGGTAAACGATGAATATAATGGTAGTACGTAACGATAAGTTGGGTGATTTTATTACCGCTTTACCGACATTGTATGTCTTAAAGCACCATAATCCGCAAAACCGCATTATCGCTCTTGTCGCCCCGCTCAACCGGAAACTTGCCGAAGCATGCGATTTTATCGATGAGGTAATCGTTGATAGTGGCGAAGATATTTTAGAGCTTGCCTTTAAAATTAAACAAGCCCGAATCGACGCTTCTATCACTTTGTTTTCGAATACCCGTGTCGCATTGGCACAGTGGATTGCCCGTATCCCATTGCGCATCGCTCCCTCTACGAAAATAGCCCAAATCTTTTACAACCGCCGTATCACCCAACGCCGCAGTGAAGTGAAAATGGCGGAGTTTGAATACAATCTTCAGCTCGCCCGTGCATTATTTCCTGATATTAGCCTTGAGTTTCCCAAGCCGTTATTACCGTTTAAAGATGCTGATGAAGTGTATCGTGCGTTTTGTACCGAGTATGAGATTAGCAAAGGTGTGGTTGCCTTTCATCCCGGTTTTGGCGGTTCCTCCGATGCGAACTGGACGTTGAACGAATACATTGAATTGGTTCGACTTGCCGAAGCGGATGAGCGATTGGATGTGGTGATGACGTTTGGTCCTGATGAGGAAAAACTTTATGAGGAAGCCAAAACACTTTTAGGGGAAAGCAGGGTGGTTTTGTACCGTTCAGTAGGAAGTGTCGTCGATTTTGCCAAACTTTTGAGCCGTTTTAAACTGTTTATTAGTACTTCAACAGGGACGTATCATTTAGCGAGTGCGGTGGGATGTGAGACCTTTACCTTTTTCGCCGATACCCTCTTTGCCTCATCTGCACGTTGGAAAAGTATCGGGGAAAAACAGCGCCACTATATGATTCCCTTGAATCCCGAGGGGAGAGCGGTAATGTTTGAGAAGGTCAAGCAGGAGTTGAAAAATCGCCTTTTAGAACTCGTTTGAGTCTCTTTTTAAAATTTTTGATCCGTTTGTTTTCATCGTTATGGCGTTTCATCTCAGCGATAGTGAGTGTTTCATCTAATCCGCTGAGTCTTGCATATTCACGTCCCATAATCTCCAATTCTTCATCGGATGCCCACAGTTTGTTGAAATTTTCACATCCATCAAGTGGGCAAATGCTTTTAAACTCCATTCGATTGATATCAACGATAGAAAACTGATAGCCGCTTTCGGTTCTTTTGATCAAAATATTTCCGGGTGAATAGTCCTGATGCCATACCCCCGCTTGGTGGAGACCGTAGGTGTAGGCGGCAAAAGCGGTAAAGATTTCTTCACGATCAGTGAGGGGTTCGAGGAGCGGTGTGCGGATCGTAAAATCGTATTCGAAATACTCACTGATAAAATAGCTATCCGCGAGTAAACCTGATTCAAAAAATTCGATGAGAGCGATCGGCTCTGGGGTTGAAATAGCGAGTGATTGCAAACGCAGTGCATTGTGATACGATTTATACGC
>NZ_MIBT01000113.1:0-13947 GCF_001829605.1 Sulfuricurvum sp. RIFCSPLOWO2_12_FULL_43_24
TGCCCTTCTATCTCCAACTTTACAGGCAGATTGTAGCTATGAGCTTTTCAATATCTCTTCCGTAAAAGGGACAAGTGTAGGAGAATTCGTTGACCAACTCAGTGATGAATGTGGAATAAGCATCATTGTAACAGACAGTGAAGCAGAAAAAATTCTTACAAAAGGGATGAATAAAACCTTTTTAAAAAATCTTACAATCAATGAAGTGCTTGATTTGATCATTAAAGAAAATAGTCTTCAATATACATTAAATAATAATGTTTTGAAGATTTCATATCTAGCAACTAAAACATATAATATTGATTATATTATTTCACAACGTAAAGGCACCGGAAGTGCAAATATCACGTTAAGTTCAAATACTAGCACTTCAGCTACTACATCATCTGCAACATCTGCAAGCGGGCAGCAAAGTGGTGCATCTTCTGAATCAGGGATAAAAATAACGTCAAGTGATGAAGTACAATTTTGGGAAATTCTTGATAAGGAAATAGAAGGTATTCTTAACCGTCCTGAAGATGCCTATACTGCAAAACTGCCACTGATCAACAAAAATGCAGGTTTAATTACTGTAACGGCAACCAGTTCTCAATTAAAACGTCTGGATACTTATTTAGACGACCTTCAAAAGAAAATGCAGACACAAGTTTTAATGGATGTAAAAATGTACAGTGTCGTATTCAGCGATGCAACGTCAACGGGTATTGACTGGTCTCAACTCTATGCATTACAAAATATTGGACTAGGCTTTAACGTTTACAATACAAAAAACATTGATACGTTTACCGGTACGGCCAAAAATAATATCATCGGTGAGATTGAAACAGTGACGGGAGGCACAAATCCTCGTAATATCGGAAGCATTTTCCAGCTTGGGGCACAAGGCAGTCTTAATGAAGTTATCAAATTCTTGAAAACGCAAGGTGATGTCTACTCCATCTCAAATCCAAAAATTTTAACTTTAAATAATCAACCTGCCTTAATTACAGCAGGTACTGAATATTTTTACAAAACCAAAAACACTTCAACATTGGCAGGTGGAACGACAGGAGAACAGGCGACTACTGAAGTAGTCAGCTCCGTTTTTTCTGGGGTTTTACTGGACATCACTCCTGAAATTTCGAATGATGGCAGTATTACGTTACGAATCAATCCTTCTATTTCTGAAACAGCAAGCCAATTATCTGTCGATAATGCAACACGGAGTATGCCGCCCGATCTAAGTCGTCGTCAAATGTCATCAGTAATTAGCGTGAAAGATGGTAGCCGAGTTATTCTTGGAGGACTCATAAATACTAAAAATATTCAAGATGACAATAAAGTACCTTTATTAGGGGATATCCCAGTTCTTGGATATCTCTTCAAACGCGAAGGTATGAGTAAACGAACCGAAGAAATTGTAATTATTATTGAGCCGCATATTGTAAAAAAAGAAAAAGATTCACTTAGTTTAGGCGACTTAGGCTATACGCGTCTCGGAAAACAAATTGAAGAAGAAGTAAAGAAAGAAAGTAAATAGCGGATGGAGAACTCCCTTTTCTCGAAGCCGCGTGACCTTTTTTTAGACATTGTCAATCCAAGAGATTATGTTCAAATTGACAGTGTTTCACATATGTATCAATCATTGAAAAATTCGGTTCAAAAGCCATTAAAAATGATCTTGTTGTATGGCAGACCAGGGACCGGCAAAAGTATGCTGTTGCATAAATTACATCACGACCTCTCCAAGCATCAAAAAGTTTTAATGGTTTCAACTCCGATAGTGGATGAAGATGATTTTTTACGTGTTCTTGCCCAAAATATTTTTGGCCATGCACCTCGTGAAGTAATGACTCTTAACCGTTTTTTGGAAATCTCTTCGGCTCTCTCGCTGAGTACGATACCCATTGTTTTATTAGATGAAGCGCAGTTGTATTCCCCTGCATTAATGGAAAAAATTCGTCTTATATCCGATGCGAGAGCCATCAAATTTGTGATTACTCTTCATAAAACAGATCAAGAAGACATTATTGCAAAAGAACATTTTCAAACGCGTATATGGGAGAGTATTGAATTACAAAATGCCTCAGCTGAAGAACTCAAAATATACGTTCAAAAAAAGCTTCTCAAAGCTAACTGTTTTGATGTTGCCAATATGTTTAATGATAAAAATATGAAATTAATTGCCTCCTTAACAAGAGGGAACTATCGTGAGACCAATAAATTGCTCTTTTCTCTTTTTAGCTTGTATTGTTGGTATGAAGAAAATAATCCAACACTTATTAAATACAATACGATCAAACCTAAATGGATTGAAATGGCCGCTATTCATACAGGATTAATACATGCTTGATATTAAAAAATTGGAACGTCGCTGGTTAAAATACAAACTCAAATCTTTTGCCCCTTATTTTATTGTTTTTTTTCTATTGATATCATTGATTGTTGGTACTTTTTTATGGCTTAAAGCTGAAAAACCTATCCAGATCGCTATTGTAAAAAATCCAATTAGTATTTCCTCTAAAAAAACAACTGCCCTATCGCCTCTTACTCCGACAGTTGAAGACAACACTACTGTTTTAGAACCATCCATGGATTTTATTCAATCCTTTCAGAACACTCCAAGTCCTAATCAAACATCACTAACCTCCACTTCGGCAAAAACCAAATCTATCCCGCTGTCTGTAACATCGACACCAAAAACCTTGAATATACCAGAGTATGTTCCTCCTCCCGTTATGAAATCCAATAATCATGAAGGATCACTTTCGATCAATCGAAATAATGAGTCTAAACTCGATATAAATGATCTACAACGTCGATTTAAAGAGACTTCTAATGCTAATCTTGGTCTTTTTATTGCCCGCTATTATTATGATCATGGAAATTACGATGAAGCTTATAACTATGCTTTAAAAACCAATAATCTTAATAATCGAATCGATGAAAGCTGGATCCTTTTTTCAAAATCATTGGTAAAACTTGGTAGAACCGATCAAGCAAAAAAAACCCTTCAGCTTTATATTTCGCAATCCAATTCAGAAGCAGCAAGAGCTCTGTTAGACACTATTGAAAGAGGAAATTTTAAATGAAAATCATTGCTGTTTTAATTTTTTTTTCCTGTAGTTTATCTGCAGAGGTAAACCAAAAACTTTTTGACTTATATCAGAAAGGTATGTATTCAGAAGCTTGTACATTTGGATACACGTATTTTTCACGCAATTCTTCCAATGATTCCTTTATCTCTTTGATTGGATTTTCCTGTTTAAAAGCCGATCATATTGATCGCCTTTCACCAGTGATGTCAGCTTTATCAGAGACTGCAGATGCACGTGCCAACAGTGCTTATTTTGCACTTATTGTTATGCAAAAAAAACTCTTAATGCAAGCGTTGTATGATAATAAACCTATCCGTAATATGAATTTTCCTACCAGCGGTCATTTACTTTCAAAAATCTTTGATCTTTATGTCAAAAATCCAAAGAACAATGATATCATTAAAGAATATCAAGACCCTGCTGCTCCAAGACAAAGTTTTAAACTCTACACAACGCAGGTAAATGGGAAAAAGAGTATAGCGATAGATGAATATTATGATAAAATATTAACTATTCATCACGTATATTGAATAAGGATTAGGATATGGATCGGATTACCCACGATTTACTTGAAAAACGCCATATCACCCAACAGCAAATTGATCGTCTCACATCCAGAGGAGTTCAGGACGATACCGTTTTAGAGACACTTACGAAAGTGGGTGCTGTATCGATCAATTTTATCAAACGATTTATTGTTGAACAAATCCGACTCGGCCGATATGAATTCTCCATTATCAAAAATTACCATTTTTTAGATGAAGCATCGATACTATCCCATTTAGCTGAAGTTATCGAAGTTCCGTTTATCGATCTTGACTCCATTGATATGGATTATCGACTCGTTGAAAAAATACCGACGGCGCAACTTAAACGTTACAATGCCCTCCCTATTTCTCAAGATGACATGTACGTTGTTGTTGCGTTTTCTGACCCTTTAAATATGGAAGCGCAAGAGTCGATTCAACGTCTTTTCCCTCGTAAATCACTCAAAATTTCCGTTGCCACAGAGAAGCAGATTCAAGCCTATTTATTCAAAATGGAGCTGAAAGACAGTGTTAAAGAACTCGTTAGCAATATTCGCAACGAATTACGCAATATCGGAACCATTGAAGAACAGCAAGAAGCTTCCTCCATTCTCCAACTTATTGATGTTATTCTAAAAGCCTGCATAAAAGGACGTGCCAGTGACATCCATATTGAACCGACCGAGCGTAACTGTGTTGTACGTGGACGGGTGGATGGAAAATTGGCTGAAATCTTTATTTTCGACCGTGATATTTATCCCCCTTTGGCGTCACGAATTAAACTCTTAGCCAATCTTGATATCGCAGAACGCCGTAAACCTCAAGATGGTCGTTTTTCTGCGATGGTTATGGACGCCGAATTTGATTTTCGTCTCTCTACTCTCCCGATTATTTATGGAGAGTCCATCGTAATGCGTATTTTGGATAAAACCAAAGCGTTGGTCAAGCTTGAAGATTCAGGGATGGACAGTGCAAGTTACCAAAAACTCATTAAAGGGCTTCAGTCTCCTTTTGGTATTATCTTAGTTACCGGTCCTACCGGAAGCGGTAAAACAACGACTCTTTACGGTGCGTTAAACGAACTCCGTAATGTTGAAGATAAAGTCATCACCGTAGAAGATCCGGTTGAGTATCGTATGAATTTGATTCAACAGGTTCAAGTCAATCCAAAGGTTGGGCTCTCTTTCGCCGACGCTCTACGCTCCATTCTCCGTCAAGACCCGGATAAAATCATGATTGGAGAGATTCGTGACCATGAGACTCTGGAAATTGCTATTAAAGCAGCTCTTACAGGGCACTTGGTAATATCAACGCTTCATACCAATGATGCAATCAGCGCTATTCCCCGTATGTCTGACATGGGGATTGAGCCTTATCTGATTAGCGGTGCTTTAGTTGCAGTTCAAGCACAGCGACTTGTACGAAGGATTTGTACCCACTGTAAAAAAGAGGTTGATATACCGCAGACACTGCTTCAAGAGTACAGTGCACTCATTCCACCTCATACGGTTTTTTATGAAGGAGCTGGATGTAAAGAGTGCAATGGATCCGGTTATATGGGGCGTGAAATGATTTGTGAAGTGCTCCCTATGACTGAAAATATTTCCAGTATGATTGCAAGAGGGGCATCAAAAGATGACCTTCTCAAAGAAGCAAAGCGTGAAGGGTTTGTAGGTATGTTTGAAAATGGTATGGCAAAAGCCGTGCATGGAGTTACAACATTAGATGAAATACTAAGGGTGGCAAAAGGATGAAATATTTTATAGTAACAATTCTCACCAAAGGGAAAAAAACGGAACAAGGTTTGTATGCCGAAAATAAAAAAGAAGCCCATTATTTGGCTAAAATCAAATTTTCCGGGATGATATTAAAAGTCAATGAGACTTCAGCGCCGATTGAGGATCAGCTTCGCCGATTAAAAGAGAGCCTATTCTCTAACATACAAAAACGAAAGCTTAAACAAGATGCCCTTATTGCAGCCATACGCCAACTGGCCGTTATGACCAATGCAGGAATTTCGATTCATGATTCACTCAAAGAAATTGCCGATGCTACAACGGATAAAACATTGCAATTGGTTTTAGGAACAATAGCAGAGGATATCAATGCCGGGCACAGCCTTTCTCAATCTGCGGCAAAATTTTCCTACGAGCTTGGAAATCTCTCTTTAGCAATGATTGAACTCGGTGAAAAAACCGGTAATATGGCTGAAGCCCTCCATAAGCTTGCGGACATGCTCGAAGAGATCCGCCGTAATATTATCAAATTCAAAAAGGCGATGGCTTATCCGCGTAATGTTATGATTGCCATGGCCATCGCATTTACGGTTCTTATCTCTTACGTTGTACCTCAATTTAAAACGATCTTCGAACAGCTAGATGCTGAGCTTCCTATGCCAACAAAAATTTTATTGTTTTTAGAACATCTATTTAATACTTACGGTTTATATGTATTAGCAGGAATTTTTGTTTTTGTTGTTGCTTTTCGCTATATGCTTAATCACAATCGAGAATTTCGTTACAAATGGCATCAATTTCTTCTTAAAACCTACCTTATCAAAAATATCATTATGTACGCAACACTCAACCGGTTTACCCTTGTCTTTTCCGAACTTGTACGTGCCGGTATTCCCATTGCAGAAGCGCTGGAAACATCTATTGCAATGATTGATAATCTCCCGCTTCAAGAAAAGTTGCTGACGGTACGGCAAACCGTTGAAAAAGGGGGAACCCTCCATAACGGTTTAGCCGAAACAGGGCTTTTTGAAAATATGATCATCCAAATGATCTCTGCAGGGGAAGCAAGTGGTCAGCTCGATGCCATGATGCAAAAAGTCATGGAATATTATAAAATGAAGTTCGATGCAATTATCGACGGTCTTTCCGAAGCGATTGAACCGGTTATGCTTTTACTGATCGCTTGTATGGTTGTATTATTGGCACTGGGTATTTTCTTACCAATGTGGGAAATGGGGAATGCGGTCCAAGGCCGCCGCTAAAAAGAGGCTTTAAGCCTCTTCACTTGACCCTTTTGAGACTAAAGCATTATACGTTTCATCTTTAGGAATCAGCCCAGCCTCAAATAAAAATTGCGACGGGACAAAATTGGTTTTCTTGATTTTGTCATATTTAGCATAGCTCAGAAAGAGACGATCTTTTGCCCGTGTTACCGATACATAGAAAAGTCGTCTCTCCTCTTCAATACTTCCGCTTCGAGACATCAGTTTTCGGTTTGGAAACCGTCCATCCATTAAATCAATGACATACACTTCTTGGTATTCTAACCCTTTTGAAGCATGAATACTGAGCAGATGAACCCCTTCCCCCTGCGTCAAATCCTGTGAGCCCAAAACCATGGCATTCAAGAAACGTTCATGATCTTTATACGGGCGTGAAAGTTCAAACAAAAGAGTGCATTTTCGACGAATTCTCTCTTGTGATTCACTTTTAGCCCGCTCATCAATCGATCCATTTTCGGTCATAGCCCGCCTTGTGGAAAGCATCTCAACAACGTGCCCGTATAACGCTGAAAGTGCAATCTTTTGAACCGCAGCTTTTGGTTCTTTGATATCTCTCAATTGACGGAATAAAATAAATAGATCATGCAAAAAGGTAGCCGAATCTTTTGTGAGTTTAGCGTGCTTCAGAATCGGATTCCCCATAAAGTTAGGGTCCAATCCAAGCTTTGCAAATCGCCCTGCACTCCCAAGCTCAGCATAATCATCGAACAGCCCTAACTGATGATTAAGACGCCGTTTTTCAAACGGGTTAGAGATTTCAGAATCCGGTGAATACAATCCACGCAAAAACGAACCGCGACCCAGTTTTTGCAATGCCACAAACAGCTCTTTTGCAATTGCACTTCCTACCCCTTTGGCATAATCAAACAAATGGATAAAGGCCATCATATCCGATTCATTGACAAGCAGAGTATACATATCCAAAAGGGCTTTGATCTCTTTCGAATCAAAAAAACTGGTTCCCCCGCGCCGCCGACACGCTATTCCCATTTCACGTAAGGTCGCTTCAATACCATCTGCCGAGGCATTATTTCGAAAGATTACAGCGATTTCTTCTCGATTCGTAGAAGAATCACCGATTTTTTGAGCAATACCATGATACTGGTCAAACAGTTCATCATAGATAAGCAAGGAGGGGCTTTGCGCTTCTGCCGTTCGGGTTACTTCCAAAGCTTTTGGGTATATCCGTTCATTATAGGCGATAACCGTATTGGCCAAAGAGAGGATCGGAACGGTTGAACGGTAGTTTTTATTAAGAGTATAGACCTCAGCATCGGGGAAATTGGTCGTAAATGACCCAATAATAGAGATATCAGCCCCGTTAAAAGCATAAATACTCTGATCATAATCTCCCACACAAAAAAGTGACGGAGGGCGCATAGCGTTGATCAGCGTCCCCTGAAGGGCATTCGTATCTTGGTACTCGTCAATCAATACCTCTTTATACCCCAAATCACTCTGCTGTGCAAGATCACGCATATGAAGAAGCAAATCATTAAAATTTACGAAGCCATACTCTTTTTTCAGCGCTTCAAATTCATCAATAATATCGGCATAAATCGCCGCATACACAGCGTGTTCATCTTGCCTTGTTAAAATCCACTCTTCAAAATTAACGTTCAGTTCTGTATTTTGGTAAAAAGAATACACATCATACAGATAATTGGCACCGTATGCCGATGTCGCACAATCAATGTGGCTGAATGTCCGTTTTTCATACACACTGCGGAAAAGAGTTTTGAGTTCTCTGGGCTGTTTGAGAACGACTTTTCCCTCTTTGCGTTTGAGCCAGCGATAACTCACCGCATGAAATGTCCCGGCATCGATCTTAGAAGCGATCTCCCGACCGAAAAATGCCGCTACCCTCTCCACCATCTCAGCGGCGGCTTTGTTGGTAAAAGTAAGGAGTAAAATCTCTTCAGGTTTTACATTTTGAGAGATAAGATAAGCAATACGCCCAACAATCGTCGAAGTTTTTCCCGTACCGGCTGAAGCTATAATAAGATTATGTCCATACGGAGCAGTTGCGGCAGTATATTGTTGAACGTTGAGGCGGGAAAGTGGCAAGAGGCTCCTTGAAGCCCCAAGTATAGGAGCTACATTATGATTTAAAATTTTTGATAGGTTCAGCCAAGCCTAAACCGGGATGATTTTTCACATCTAATACCGCTTGCGCCATGGTCGCATTGTCTTGATTAAAAATAAGCGGGGCTAGGAAGTTTATGCACGATTCATCGAGCGGGTCTTGAATTACGGCGATATTATATACCACTACCTTTGAATCTTCATTAATGTCGAGTAATACTCGTATTGCTGTTGGCAAATCAAATGAATATTCACGCAAAACATATGGATTTGCCAAGGTAAAACTAATACTCCCGTCACAACTTTGAAGCGTTGAAAACAATTCATCAATCTCATGCAACTCTACACATCCAATACTTTCAAATCCTAATATTGTCGATTTAACTTGAAATTGCATTAATGATCCTTTAAACTACAGTATTTCCTCACTAAAAGCAAATCGCGTTCCTCCGAATTTTGGTATAATTCGCGATATTTTTTGTACCCAAGGCCTTGTTATGTCAGCTACCCATTACGATCCCAAAAATATTGAAGAGACTTACTATCCCATTTGGGAAGAGCGGGGTTATTTTGAAATCGACGGAAATAAATCGATTACAAAGCCGGATAAACATTTTGCCATTATGATGCCTCCGCCGAATGTCACGGGTAGGCTTCATATCGGACACGGTCTAACCTTCACCCTCCAAGACATTATCGTCCGCTACAAACGGATGGACGGTTATATGACCCTTTGGCAACCGGGAACCGACCATGCCGGAATTGCTACTCAAAACGTCGTGGAAAAACAGCTCCTTGCTGAGGGGAAAACCAAAGAAGAACTCGGACGCGAAGCGTTTTTAGAGCGTGTTTGGGAGTGGAAAGAGGAGAGCGGCGGGATTATGGTCGGACAACTCCGGAAACTCGGTGTCTCTCCCGCATGGAGTCGTGAACGCTTTACGATGGATGAGGGGCTAAAGTCCTCCGTTAAAGAGGCATTCGTCCACCTCTACAACCAAAATCTCATCGTACGCGGCAACTACATGGTCAACTGGTGTACTCATGATGGTGCATTGAGCGATATCGAAGTAGAGCACGAAGAACACCAGGGCAATTTCTACCACATGCGCTATCCGTTCAGTGACGGCAGCGGTCATATTGTGGTTGCTACCACCCGTCCTGAAACCTACTTCGGTGATACTGCCATTATGGTTCATCCTGATGATGAGCGTTACCTTCACCTCATCGGACAAAGTGTCACCCTTCCGCTTATAAACCGCGACATTAAAATCATTGCCGACAGTCATGTCGATCGTGAGTTTGGAACCGGTGTCGTAAAAGTCACTCCTGCGCATGATACGAATGACTACGAAGTGGGAAAACGACACGATCTGGAATTCATCACCGTGTTTGACGAAAAAGGGATATTGAACCAGCACGCCGGAGAGTTTGAAGGATTAGAGCGTCTCGAAGCACGCGCTGTTATCGTCAAACGTCTCGAAGAGGCGGGATTTATCGAGAAAATCGAAGAGCACACCCACCAAGTGGGGCATTGTTACCGCTGTAAAAATATCGTTGAACCGTATATTTCCAAACAGTGGTTTGTCCGCAAAGAGGTTGCACGCGGTTCTATTGATAAAACCAATGAGGGATTGACCCAATTTTTCCCTCCTCACTGGATCAACAGCTACAATGCTTGGATGGGTGAATTACGCGATTGGTGTATCTCACGCCAGCTTTGGTGGGGACATCGTATTCCGGTATTTTACTGCGACTCTTGCGCTCATGAGTGGGCTAGTTTGGAAGAACATCCGTCTTCATGCCCTCATTGTGCGAGTAAAAATTTCACTCAAGACCCTGATGTTCTCGATACATGGTTCAGCTCCGCACTCTGGCCGTTCTCAACACTCGGATGGGGGAACGGCGATACCGCTCAAGATCAACTCTTCCAAAGCGAAGATATGGCTCGTTTCTATCCTAACACTCTTCTTATCACCGGATTTGATATTCTTTTCTTCTGGGTTGCGCGTATGATGATGATGGGTGAGAGTTTTACGGGAGAGTTACCGTTTAAACATATCTACCTTCATGCATTGGTACGGGATGAGCACGGTCAAAAAATGTCCAAATCCAAAGGGAATGTCATCGATCCGCTCGATATGGTCGAAAAATACAGTGCCGATGCATTGCGTTTCACCTTAGCTGTCCTTGCAGTTCAAGGACGCGACATTCGGCTCAGTAACGACCGATTAGAGCAAAGTCGAAACTTTACCAACAAACTTTTTAATGCTTCAAAATTCTTGCAAATGAACGTGTCTACATTCAAAGATTTAGCGGATCAGGAAATCACCACTCCGCTGGGCCGCTATATGTTGAGCCGTTTTCACCGCGCGACAGCTGAGACGAGAGCATTCTTAGACGAATACCGTTTTAACGATGCGGCAACGGTACTTTACCGCTTCTTGTGGAATGAGTTCTGCGACTGGGGTATCGAGTTAGGGAAAGCGTCCAAAGAGAGCGTTAACGAACTGGGAAGCATCTTCAAAGAGTCAATGAAACTTCTCCATCCGTTTATGCCTTTTATCACCGAGTACCTTTATCATGAACTCTCCGGCACCTCGCTCGAAGAGGGTAATTCGATTATGGTAATGTCGTATCCTGAAGAGGTGACGGTGAATGAAGCGATCGAAGCAGAATTTGCCATCATCATGGATGCCATTGTAACTATTCGCCGGGCTAAAACCCTTGTTGATTTGGGGAACCAAAAAATCGATCTCGCTTACCTTAAATGCAATGGCGATCAAGAGACGATGGCACCATTCATTATCCGCCTAGCCAAAGTAGAAACACTTCATTTTACCGATTCTAAAATCGACAATGCGATTAGCGATATCGGAGAATCGGTTGAGGTTTACCTTCCAACCGACGCGATTGATTTGAGCCCGATCATCGACCGACTCACGAAACAGCGTGAAAAACTCCAAAAAGAGGCTGACAAACTACAAGGGATGCTCTCCAATGAGCGTTTTGTAGCCAATGCTCCTGAAGCGGTCATCATCCAAAACCGTGAAGGATTAGCCGATGCGGAAGATAAAGTATCCAAAATCGATGCTCAGCTCGGTGCGTTAGGCAACTAACGTGCAATTTCGGGAACTCTCCTCAACTGAGCTGAGCGAGGGATACACTCTCCTCTCAGCACTCCGCACCGAACTCTCAAATGATCAATTTGAAACGTTTATCACGTCTCACTATCCCAAAGATTACCGTCCTATCGGCGCCTATGAGAGGGGAGCGTTACGGATATATGCAGGTGTGAGTATACGGGAGAATTTAGAGTTAGGACGGCACTTAATCGTTGATGATTTTATTACCCATCTTGGGTATGAGTATCTGAGTCTAGAGATGATCGATTATTTGGGTGATTACGCCAAAATGCATAACTGTCAAAGTATTTTAATCTGGGGAAAACAACAGGGGTTGTCAATCAATCATTTGGGAGGATTCCGTCCCAAACGAGACGGATTTATCAAAACCTTTTAATTATTCCGCGATCCCTTCGATTTCTACAATAAGTTTCACTTCATCTCCGACAACCACACCGCCAGCTTCTATCGCTTTGTTCCAATTCAAACCATAATCTTTACGGTTAATTTGACCACTCAACACAAATCCAGAACGTTGATTGCCCCACGGATCTTCCACAACTCCACCCATGTCGATATCCAAAACAACTTTTTTCATAATGCCTCGAATCGTCAAATTTCCCGTCATTTTACTTTTTGATGTACTTGTCATCACAAATGAAATATCCCCAAATTTTGCCGCATCAAAGAAATCCGAGCTTCGTAAATGATCATCACGCTTCACAATCCCCGTATCGATAGAATCCGCTTTCATTGAACCGCTCAATGATTTAAACTGCCCCTTCTCTAAATCATAAATCCCGCTGAAATTAGTGAATTTTCCGCTTACTGTACTGATCATCATATGTTTGACTTTAAACCCTACGTTTGAATGGGATGGATCCACTTTATAGAGAGCAGCCGAGAGCGCCGTTGAACCGAGCAATAAGCCTACCATTACTGTTGCTAAAATATTCTTTTTCATCGTCTATCCTTTTGGGTTAATCTGTGCATATTGTAGATTGTTTTTCTCAATGAATTATTAACGTAAGAATAATGATGATACTTTTTAAGCTATACTTTTGCTATCAATTTCCAAAGGTTTCTCATGCACTTATGCGTTGCACTTGATCTTCCAAATCAGGAAGACAATTTAGCTCTCGTTACAAAAATCAAAGACTATTCTATTTGGCTCAAAGTAGGTTTGCGCTCTTACATTCGTGACGGAAAACCCTTTATAGATGCAATCAAAACCATCAATCCCGATTTTAAAATCTTTTTGGATCTCAAACTTTATGATATCCCTAATACGATGGCTGACGCTGCGGAATCGATCATGGGCTTAGGTGTTGATATGTTCAATGTTCACGCTTCCGCCGGCCGAAAAGCAATGCGAGAAGTGATGAAGCGTCTTGAACCGTATGAAAATCGCCCTTTAGTCCTTGCCGTTACAGCCCTCACATCGTTCGAAGAAAGTGAGTTCAACCATGTCTATAATGAAAATATAGCAACCAAAGCGGATTGTTTTGCAAAAGATGCGCATGAAGCGGGATTGGACGGTGTCGTATGCAGTGCTTACGAAAGTGCTTCGATTAAATCTCTTACCTCAAAAGGCTTCATCACTCTAACACCGGGCATCCGCCCGTTTGGCGAAGATGCGGGGGATCAGGAGCGTGTTGCGACAATAGAAGTAGCACAAAATGAAAAAGTTGATTTTATCGTCGTCGGTCGCCCGATTTATAACGCTGAAAACCCTGCTGAAGTAGTGGAAAAAATACTCGCTGTTTTATAAATTGGCATATTCTTTGCTTTATTTCTTTAAATACTTGCAAGGATACCGCATGAAATTTATGGATAAAATCGAGTTAATTGTGAAATTAAAAGAAAAAATTGCTGAAGCAAAAGCTTCCAATGAAGCTCTTGCCATTCAATTACAATCCCTTTTGGATCAAATAATCTCTAATCCAAAAAACTCCCCGGCAATTTAACCTAAACAAGCACCAATTTAAGGTGCTTGTTATCTACACCTGCTTATAATTACGCCCTCTTTGTAAATGGACGAGTAGGAAAGCGGCTGAATCCACCTCCCTGCTAAGGAGACGTACTGGCAACGGTACCGAGAGTTCGAATCTCTCCTC